>CALISV010000062.1 GCA_938041615.1 uncultured Campylobacter sp.
ATTCTTCTGTCACGTAGGAAAGGCCACCAACGGCGTACATTCTCGCTATGATCGAGGTTGATGCTGAGAATAACACTATCCTCATCGTTATCACAAGCGCGATAGAGTAGTTCTCCCTGTGGTCCAGCAACAAAGCTGCTTCCCCAGAACTGAATACCTTGAGTTTGCTCGCTTGGGTCAGGTTCATGACCGACACGGTTTACAGCGATTACTGGTAAACCATTAGCAACGGCATGACCACGCATGACTGTTGTCCATGCCTCACGCTGACGCTGTTTTTCCTCGTCTGTATCACTACTTTCATAGCCAATAGCTGTAGGGTAGATAAGCATATCTGCACCTTGCAATGCCATTAGACGGGCTGCTTCGGGATACCACTGATCCCAACACACGAGCACGCCGAGCCGCCCCACGCTCGTATCTATGGGCTCAAAGCCCAGATCGCCCGGCGTGAAATAAAATTTTTCGTAAAACTGCGGATCGTCGGGAATATGCATCTTGCGATACCGACCCGCGATAGAGCCGTCGCGCTCGAAGACCACGGCGGTGTTGTGATACAGCCCCGCGGCGCGGCGCTCGAAAAGCGAGCTTACCAACACGACGCCAAATCTCTTCGCTACCTCGCTCCACAGCCGCAAATCGCGCTCGAAATCCTGCACATAGTCGAAATTTTCGGTGTTTTCGCGCTGGCAAAAATAATGCGTCTGATGAAGCTCTTGCAAAACGATTAATTGCGCGCCCTTTGCCGCTGCGCGCGCGATGAGCTCGATACTACGCGCTATCGTGCGCGCTTTAGTGCCTTCAAATTTATGCGAAATCAGCCCAACTTTTAAAATTTTCATATTTTTCCTTCGATCTAAATTTAAAGCCTGAATTTATTCATACACGAGCAGTGTAGCGAGCCGTTTTGGCGGATGAAAACACGTGCGTTTACTCCCACTACTTCGCGATCCGCGCACGCTGCACGCAGACGCGACAGCGCCAGCTCGTCCGCCGCGCGATTTGGATCGTGCGGATCTGCGGGGTCTGCATAAGTAGGCACGATGAGCGCGGCGTTTAAAAAGACGAAATTTGCGTAAGTCGCGGGCAGTCTGCGCCCCTGATAAAAGATCGCGCGCGGGATCGGCAGTTCGATCACGTCGTATCCGAGCGATGAAATTTCATCCTTCATCGCGCCAAGCTCCGCATAGTGCAGATCGCTCGGATCGTCGCACGAGCTTATCGCCACGACGCGCGGGCTTAGAAAGCGCGCGAGGGTATCGACGTGACTGTCGGTATCATCGCCCTTTATAAAGCCGCGCTCAAGCCAGATTATGTTTTTTAGGCCAAAAATTTCACGCAGCCGCGCGTCCAGTTCGGCCTTGCTTAGAGAGTTGCGATTTTCGTTCAGCAAACACGCGCTAGTAGTTAGCATCGTGCCCGCGCCGTCAAAATCGACGCTGCCACCCTCTAAGATCAGATCCACGTTTCGCAGCGGACGGGCGCTCGCGGCGTAAAGTTTGGAATTTAACGCGTCGTCCTTAGCGCTTGCAAACTTGCCGCCCCAGGCGTTGAAACGAAAATTTAGCCCCGTGATTTTGCCGCCCTCCTCTACGTCGATCGCGCCGTAATCGCGGATCCACGTATCGTCGGTATCGATTTGCGCGAAGCTCGTGTTTGCTAAGCCGCCGCAAATTTGCTCAAAATCCTCGCGGCTAGGCGCGATCGCAACGACAGGCTCAAACCTCGCTGCAGCGGCGATAAAGTCGCGATAAGCCACCCGTATCTCGCCTAAATACGGCGCCCAGTCGGTGTCCGCGTGCGGCAAAGACGCCAAAAGCGCCTCTTGCTCTTCCCATTCGGCGAATGCTCTCATTTTTGCTCCAAGATTAAAATTTCACGGATTATAGCGAAGCTCGGTTTAAAAAGATATTTGTGGATGGTGCGCCCGGAGGAATTCGAATCCCCGACCTTTTGAACCGCAATCAAATGCTCTATCCAGCTGAGCTACGAGCGCACTTTAAAAGAAATGTGAAGTATAGCCAAAGGTTTCTTAAATCTTTCATAAATTTTGATGTATTTACAAAAATTTCATTTTTTCGCTTCTTTTATTGCATTAAATTTGCCGCGAGTATATAAAATTTCAAATTTCTGCACCAAATTTGCCACATTTAACCATCTATAAAAAATCTTTATGTTATCTTACGCAACAAATTTAATTAAAACAAGCGTGCCTAGCTACCGAGCACTAAAATATATAAATAAGGTAGGACAAGCTAAAAATTTAATAGCAAAAACAGTTAAAGATAGCAAAAAGAGCAAATTTAGAGACGGCATAACAAAGATCGAGCTCTAAAAAAGCAAATTTCAAGCATCAGCAAGCAAAAAAGAGTAAAATTCAAAAAACGATAAGAAAGGAAAGCCAAGTGATACATAAAATTTTGATCGCAAACCGCGGAGAGATCGCCGTTCGCGTGATCCGCGCCTGCAAAGACCTGCACATCAAAAACGTCGCCATCTACACCAAGCCCGATCAAGACTGCCTGCACGTCAAGATAGCCGACGAGGCCTACCAGATCGGTATCGATCCGATCAAGGGCTACCTAGACGCCAAGCGCATCGTTGAGGTAGCAAAAGCTTGCGGCGCAGACGCCATACACCCGGGCTACGGATTTTTGAGCGAAAACTACGAATTTGCCAAAGAGGTCGAGGATGCGGGACTGGTTTTCATCGGGCCTACCGCCGACGTCATCCGAAAAATGGGCAATAAAAACATCGCTCGCTATCTGATGAATAAAAACGGCATCCCTATAGTTCCGGGCACCGAAAAGCTAAACAACGAAACGATAGAAAACATCAAACTATACGCCGAGCGCATCGGCTATCCGGTCATCCTAAAAGCTAGCGGCGGCGGCGGCGGACGCGGTATCCGCGTGGTGTGGAAAGAAGAAGAGCTAGAATCTAGCTTTGAAAGCTGCAAGCGCGAGGCTAAGGCATTTTTTAACAACGACGAAGTTTTCATGGAAAAATACGTCGTAAATCCGCGCCACATCGAGTTTCAAATTTTAGGCGACAAATACGGCAATATCATCCACCTAGCTGAGCGCGACTGCTCGATCCAGCGCCGCCACCAAAAGATCCTCGAGATCGCGCCTAGTCCGACGATGAGCGAAAGTCTGCGAAAAAGCATGGGCGTGACCGCGGTCGCAGCGGCAAAGGCCGTAAACTACACCAATGCCGGCACGATCGAGTTTTTGCTAGATGATTACAACAACTTTTATTTTATGGAGATGAACACCCGTATCCAGGTCGAGCACGGCGTGACCGAGGAGATCACGGGCGTGGATCTCATAGTGCGCCAGATCCGTATCGCGGCGGGCGAGATCCTCGACATGGAGCAAAGCGACGTCATCACGCAAGGTTTTGCGATCGAGGCTCGTATCACTGCCGAGGACGCATGGCAAAACTTCATCCCAAGCCCTGGCGAGATCAGCGGCTACTACCCTGCTCTAGGCCCTTCCGTTCGCGTGGATAGCCATCTATATAAAGACTATCAGATACCGCCGTTTTACGATAGCTTGCTAGCTAAGCTCATCGTGCGAGCACCTAGCTACGATCTAGCCGTAAATAAACTAAAACGCGCGCTAGATGAGTTTACGATCGAAGGCAGCGTCAAAACCACGATCCCGTTTTTGCTCAGCATCAGCAAGGAGCGCGACTTTAGGCGAGGATTTTTCGACACGTCCTACGTCGAAAACAAAATGCCTACCCTATTAGAAAAGATGAAAACCAAAGACAACGAAGACAACGAAGAGGTGATCGCCGCCATCGCCGCAGCGATACAAAGAGTAAAAGACGCTAGGAAATTTAAAGAGGAGCACGCGGATGAATGATTTTTTCGATAGTTTAAAGGATATAAAAAAAGAGCTTCAAAAAGAGCAAAATGCAAATTTGAGCTCAAATTTGACCATAAAACGACAAACAAGCAGCTGCGAGCGTAGCAAAAACGCTCGCAAAACGCCGCTAGTCTATTTTTAAAACGCTTAAAAACGCCTCTTGCGGCAAATTTACCTTGCCGATGGCTTTCATGCGCTTTTTGCCCTCTTTTTGCTTTTCGAGTAGCTTACGCTTACGCGTGATGTCGCCGCCGTAGCACTTGGCGGTTACGTTTTTGCCCATCGATTTTACGGTTTCGCGCGCGATGACTTTGTTGCCGATGCTGGCTTGTATCGCGACCTCAAAGAGCTGGCGCGGCACGATCTCTTTCATCGCTTTTACAAAGTCGCGTCCTTTGGACTGGGCTTTACTTTCGGGCACGATGATAGAGAGCGCGTCCACGGTCTCGCCCGCGACCTTGATATCAAGCTTCACCAGGTCGCCCACGCGGTAGTCGCTAGGCTCGTAGTCGAAGCTCGCGTACCCTTTGGTGCTCGATTTTAGCTTGTCGTAAAAGTCCATCACGATCTCGTTCATCGGGATGTCGTACTCGAGCAGCACGCGCTCGGGCGTGATGTAGTCCATCTTGGTCTGCACGGCGCGGCGGTTGTTTAGCAGCGTGATGATGTTGCCCAAAAACTCGCTTGGAGTGATGATGGTGGACTTGACGTATGGCTCTTTGATATGTTCGATTTTATTGACCGGCGGGAGCTGGCTGGGGTTTTGGATACGTAAAATTTGACCATCAGTTTGCACGACTTCGTAGGTGACGGTCGGAGCCGTGGCGATGAGGTCGAGGTCAAATTCGCGCTCTAATCGCTCCTTGATAACCTCCATATGCAGCAGTCCCAAAAATCCGACGCGAAAGCCAAACCCAAGCGCTACCGAGGTTTCGGGCTCGTAGCTGATCGAGCTGTCGTTTAGCTTTAGTTTATCGAGCGCGTCGCGCAGGTCCTCAAATTTATCCGTTTCGATCGGGTAAAGCCCCGCAAATACGAACGGTTTAGCCCGCTCAAAGCCGCCGACGGGCTCTTTTACGGGATTTTTAGCTAGCGTGATCGTGTCGCCCACCTGCACGTCGCTCACGTTTTTTAGCCCCAGCACCACGATACCGACCTCGCCCGCGCTCAAATTTGCCGTTTTTATCGGCGCGATCGGGTTTGGATACATGAGGTCTAGTACGATGTGTTTTTTGCCCGTGCCCATGACTAGGATTTCGTCGTTTTTCTTTAGCTCGCCGTCATAGACGCGCACGAGCGCCAAAGCGCCTAGGTAGTTGTCAAACCAGCTGTCGTAGATGAGCGTTTTTAGCGGTTTTGCCGCGTCGCCGCCGGGGGAGGGGATGCGAGTAATGATGGCTTCTAGCAGCTCTTTGATGCCGATGCCGCTTTTAGCGCTGACCTCGACCGCGCCGCTACAGTCAAGCCCTATAACGTGCTCGATCTCGTTTTTTACGCGGGCTGGATCGGCTGCGGGAAGGTCGATTTTATTTATGACGGGGATGATTTCGAGGTTGTTTTCAAGTGCGATATAGACGTTTGCGATAGTCTGCGCCTCTACGCCCTGGCTAGCGTCCACGACGAGTAGCGCGCCCTCGCAGCTAGCCAGAGAGCGGCTCACCTCGTAGCTAAAGTCCACGTGACCCGGAGTGTCGATCAAATTTAGAACAAAATTTTCGCCATTTAGTGCGTAGTTTAGACGCACGGACTGGGCCTTGATCGTGATACCG
>CALISV010000063.1 GCA_938041615.1 uncultured Campylobacter sp.
CTTGATGATGAAATTTTAGTGCAGTTTGACGAGCCGATCTTTGTAACTGACAAAAACGAAAGCGATCTTTTGCCACTTATCACAAAGGTTTATAACGAGCTAACAGGCGTTGCAAATAACATCAAAATCGTGTTTGCGACATATTTTGAGCATGCGATCAAGGCAGTTAGTGAAGTGGCTAAAACTAAAATTTACGGCATCGCGCTTGACTTCATTCACGGCAAGAGAAATTTCGAAGCACTTGAGACTATTAAAAATAGCCATTTGACGTTATTGGCTGGTGTGATAGATGGCAGAAATATCTGGAAAAGCAACATCAATGAAAAAGTAAAACTTGTTCGTGAAATTTCAGAAAAAATAGGCGGCAAAGACTTTTACATCGGCACTTCGTGCTCGCTTCTTCACGTACCATACACGCTAAAATATGAAGAGAATTTAAACCCTGAGATCAAAAGCTGGCTAAGCTTTGCGGTTGAGAAGCTTGATGAGATCAAGATCATCACAAAACTAGCAAACGGCGAGAAACTTGATGAGAGCGAAACAAAAATTTATGAAGAAAATAAAAATGCCGTTAAAACTCGCGCTACTTCAAAGCTCATCCACTCTGAAAGCGTTCAAAACCGCATCAAAAATTTAAGCAAATTTGAGCGTGATGAGAAATTTGAAGACCGCATCAAAATTCAACGTGAAACGCTAAAATACGGCATCTTACCAACAACAACGATAGGTAGCTTCCCTCAAACGGTTGATCTTCGTGTACTTCGCCAAAATTTCAAAAAAGGCGAGATCGACGCGAGCGCGTATGAAGCAGGTATCAAAAAATACATCGACGACTGCGTCAAATTTCAAGAAGATATCGGCCTAGACGTGCTAGTCCACGGCGAGCCTGAGCGTAACGACATGGTCGAGTATTTCGGCGAGCAGATCGAAGGGTATGCATTTAGCGAAAACGGCTGGGTGCAAAGCTACGGCAGCCGCTGCGTGAAACCGCCTCTACTTTTTGGCGACGTGAGCCGCCCAAAGGCGATGACCGTCGAGTGGATGAAATACGCCCAAAGTCGCACTAGCCGCATAATGAAGGGCATGCTAACTGGACCTGTAACCATGCTAAACTGGAGCTTCGTGCGCGACGACCTACCTCGTAGCGAAGTGGCCAAGCAGCTTGCGCTTTGCATATTTGACGAGATCGCAGACCTGCAAGACGCCGGCATCCGCATCATCCAAGTGGACGAAGCGGCATTTAAAGAGGGCTATCCGCTACGCGCCGAAAACATCCCTGCGTACGAGAAATTTGCGGTTGATTGCTTTAAACTCTCCGTTAGCTCGGCCGAGCCTAAAACGCAGATCCACACGCATATGTGCTACTCCGAGTTTAACGACATTATTAAGACGATCGAGGCGATGGACGCCGACGTCATCAGCATCGAGACCGCTCGCAGCGGCAACGAACTGCTAAAGATCTTTAAATCCGTCGGCTACAAACAAGAAGTCGGCCCCGGCGTCTACGACATCCACAGCCCGCGCGTACCTAGCACCGATGAGATCGTGCGTCAGATCCGCGCGCTGCTCGAGGTTCTACCAAAAGAACAGCTCTGGATCAACCCTGACTGCGGCCTAAAAACGCGCAAATGGGAAGAGGTCGAGCCGAGCCTAAAAAATATGGTCGAAGCCGTCAAAATCGTAAGAAATTCATAATTTCGACCGCTTGCGACTCGGATAAATTTGCCGCTTTGCCGTTTAAATTTGCGGCCGAAGCGGCTTTTGACCGCTAAATTTTGGGCGATGATTTTTAAAACCCGCTCAAATTTGACGCGGAGCAAATTTGCCGGTCGCGAGCAAGCAAAATTTACCTGCGCACGCGCCGCTACGGCATAAATTTGACCGCAAACGGCGCGGTTTTCTACATTTTAATTTGGAAATTTCATGCTAAAAGAAAAAATCTTAAACAAAGAAAAGGGGCTCGTACTCTACGGGCTAACGCCGCCAAAGGCCGAATTTGACGAAGCCAAGCTGCGCGACATCTCCGATCGCTGGACGGGCAGGATAGAGAGCATAAACGCCGACGGGCTCGTACTTTACGAGGTGCAAGACGAAAGCGAGAGAAACGAAAGCGAGCGGACATTCGAGTTTAGTGGCACGCTAAGTCCCGAAACCTACTACCGCGACTACCTAAACGTCGCGACGCCAAGCGTTTTTTACCGCGTGGCTAGCGGCTACGACGAGGACGCATTTCGCGCGGCGATTGCGGCTCAAAGCTCAAATCTAAACGTGTTAGTCGGAGCTACGTCTAGCTCGCAAAAAGTGCGGTTAAATTTGGCTCGCGCGTACGAGATCGCGGGCGAATTTGAAAATTTGGCCGCGGGCGGCGTATGTATCGCCGAACGTCACGCCAAAAAGGGCGACGAACCGCAAAGGATGCGCGAAAAGATCGCGGCTGGAGCGAAGTTTTTCATCTCGCAGGCGATTTTTGACGCGGAGATGACGCGCAAATTTTTAGAGGACTGCGCGGCTGCAAAGATAACCGAGCCGATATTTCTCACGTTTTCTACGGCAGGCAATCCAAAAACGCTGGAGTTTATCAAATGGCTGGGCGTTAGCGTGCCTAGCTCGGTCGAAGATCGGCTAAACGCCAGTGAGGACTATCTGGCGCAAAGTTGCGAGATCATCAAAGAAATTTGGCGCGAGTTAAAGCAATTCGGCGACGAAAACGGGCTAAATTTGAGCGCAAACATCGAAAGCGTGATGGCAAAGCGCGCCGAGATCGAGGCGAGCCTAGAATTAGCTCGCGAGTTTAGGCAAATTTAGGAGAAAAGATGGCGGATACGGACGAGCTCTACGCCAAGGCAAAACGCGCCAACGTGCTCAAAAAACTCATGCGCGTAGCTGCCGTCCTGATTGCCGCGTCCGCCATTTTTGCGCTATTAAGCGCGCTCCTAAACGGCGGGCTTTACGAGCCGTTTAGCTATCTTTTTATCGGCGCCATGGCTATTCTTTTTATCGTTCCTTCGGTTTACGGATTTATAGCAAATTTTTATGCAAAATCGGTGGAAACTCCAAACGAAAATGCTCAAAATTTCGTCTCTAGCGAGATTGCCGCCGAGCTGAGCGAGCTAGAAAACGAGCGCGTAAATTTAGTAGCCGCCGTCAAAAAAGCAACTCTTATCGCCCTTGCGGTGGGCGTTTGCGTAGGCGCAGCTGCGGCGTATTTTTTAGACGCGATTTTCGGCGTGACGCTGGGCACTATCTCATATGCTGCGACGACTGGCCTTTTGACTGCGTCTAAAAGGCGAGAATTTAGGGCAAATTTTAAACGTCAAATCATAGAAAATATCGTAAAAAAGCACGGCCTTAGCTACGATAAAGACCGCGGGCTGGGGCTTGATGATTTTTTTACGATTTACGATTGCAGGGTCGATGAGTGGAGCAGCGAGGATCTGGTGGAGGGCGATATAGATGGCGTTAGCGTCAAATTTAGCGACTTTTACGCGGCCAAAAAGGTGAAAAAGAAAAATAGCACCGAGACGGTCGTGCAGTTTCAAGGCGTGCTTTTTAAGGCCGATTTTAACAAAACCTTAAGCTCCATAACTCAAATTTCGCATGTAAACTCAAGAAATTTAGCCATCTACGGGCAGAAGGCGAATATGGACGACGTGAGATTTGAAGAGATCTTTGACGTCTATACGACCGATCAGATCGGCGCTAGATACGCACTTAGCCCGGCGCTGATGGAAAAATTTACTCTGCTTTGCTTAAGGCTAGACGCGCCCGTAAACGCCGTTTTTAAGGATAATCAAATCTTTATCGCCGTAGAGACCTGGCGCGACGACTTTGAGCCAGATATCCGCAAGTCCCTAATAAACAACGAAACCATAGCGCTTTACGAGAGCGAGATAGCAAGCTTTACTCAGATAGTAAAAGAGCTAAATTTAAACCGTAAAATTTGGTAGTTTTGAAATTTAGACGGCTTTGCGGGTCGCAGCTCAAATTTGGATGCAATGATAAAATTTTACGTAAATTTAATCACGATATAGCATAAATATTTTCTAAACATTAAAGCGTTTTTGTAGTATAATCGCCTTACAAATCCACACAAAGGAGTCGTCATGAAAAAGTTGATTTTAGCTATCTTTTTGGCGTGTTTGGCGTTGTCTTCGGCACAAGGCGGCCAAGAGTACGGCGATGGATTGAGAGCCGTATCCAGAGGAGAGTGGGCTAACGCGGTGCAGTATTTCACGGCTGCTTGTTATAACTATAACGATAACGAAGCAGGCTCTTGCAAAGAGCTTGGCGTGATATACGAGTACGGCAAGGGCGGTGCGGGCCCTCAGAGAGTGAAAAAAAATGACGCTCTCTCAAAGCAAGCTTACGCGCAATGCTGCAAAAAGAGCGGTGGCCTCATGAGAGAGTGCTGCAAAAAGGTCGGCAAATAATCGCGGCTCGTTCTGGGCACTAGCTTTAAGTATGCGGTCGCTTTGGGTGTGGAATTTAGCCTTGGGCGGTCGCATGCGAAATTTATGCTTTAGCGATTTTGGCTCAAATTTATCAAATTTTACTTCTTTGGTGTTGTAGTGCAGGTCTATTTTCATGAGGCTATAAATTTGTGTTCGAGCGACATTTTCTAAATTTGCTGAGCTTGTTTTGGATTTTATTCGGTTAAATTTTGTTCGGCGGCCTGAAGGACTTTTTCTAGCTTTTTGTTATTTTTACCGTCTTTTTCGAGATATAGTCGCTGTTGTTCTTTTAGGGCTTTAAAAATTTGCGCTCGCTCTTTGCCGCTCGTTATTTCAAGCAACGCTTGTGCCCAGTTAGCAGGGTAACCAAAGCCGTATTCGCCTATGCCTGCAAGAGTTTTTTGCATTCGCTTGGCGTCATAGTTTAGATTGTGAATGGGGTAGGTCGGGATGATTTTTAGCGTTTCTCGCTCCGCTATTTCGCAGGAGATCAGTTCTTTTGCTAGCTCGATACGTATTTTTAAAATTTCTTTGATCTGATCGTTTGTGTAGTGGTTTGACTTGCGCGAATTCACTGCTTATATATTCGTTTTAATCTTTCTTTTCTTCA
>CALISV010000064.1 GCA_938041615.1 uncultured Campylobacter sp.
TACCTTGCCGATCGCCTTCATGCGCTTCTTACCCTCTTTTTGCTTTTCGAGGAGCTTGCGCTTGCGCGTGATGTCGCCGCCGTAGCACTTGGCGGTCACGTTTTTGCCCATGGCGCGGACGTTTTCGCGCGCGATGATCTTGTTGCCGATGCTTGCTTGGATCGCGACTTCAAAAAGCTGCCGCGGCACGATCTCCTTCATCGCTTTGACGAGGTCGCGCCCCTTGGATTCGGCCTTTGAAGCGGGCACGATGATCGAGAGCGCATCGACCGCTTCGCCCGCGACGCGGATGTCGAGCTTGACTAGATCGCCGCGCCTGTAATCGATCGGCTCGTAATCAAAGCTCGCATATCCCTTGGTGCAGGACTTGAGCTTGTCGTAAAAGTCCATTATGATCTCGTTTGTCGGCACGTCGTATTCGAGCAGGACGCGCCCCTCCGTGATGTAATCCATCTTGGTTTGGATGCCGCGGCGCAAATTTAAAAGGCTAATGAGATTGCCCAAAAACTCACTCGGGGTGATGATGGTCGCCCTGACGTAGGGCTCCTCGATGCGCTCGATGAAATTTGGCGCCGGAAGCTCGCTGGGGCTGTGTATCCGCACACACGAGCCGTCCGTGAGATACACGGCGTATGTGACGGTCGGCGCCGTGGCGATGAGATCGAGATCAAACTCGCGCTCGAGCCGCTCCTTCACGACCTCCATATGCAGTAGTCCCAAAAATCCGACGCGAAAGCCAAATCCTAGCGCGAGCGACGTCTCAGGCTCATAGCTAAGCGAGCTGTCGTTTAGGCTGAGCTTATCCAAAGCGTCGCGCAGATCTTCGAATTTATCGGTCTGCACGGGATAGATGCCCGCAAACACGAAGGGCTTGGCCTTCTCAAAGCCGCCCACGGGCGCGGCGGCGCGTTTTTTAAAAAGCGTGATCGTATCGCCCACCTGCACGTCGGCGACGTTTTTTAGCCCCATCACGACGATGCCCACTTCGCCGCTACTAAGCTCGCGGGTTTTGGCGGGCGCAAGCGGGTTGGGATACATCAGATCAAGCACCTCGTGGCGGTTCTCACTACCCATGATATAGACCTCGTCGCCCTTTTTCAGCACGCCGTCGTAGAGCCTAACTAGAGCGAGCGCGCCTAAGTAGTTATCGAACCAGCTGTCGTAGATGAGCGCCTTAAGCGGCGCGGCGTCGTCCGTTTTGGGTGCTGGGATGCGAGTGATTATCGCCTCTAAAAGCTCCTTGATGCCCACGCCCGTTTTGGCGCTGACCTCGATCGCACTGCTGCAATCAAGCCCGATGACGTGCTCGATCTCGTCTTTGACGCGCTGGGGGTCTGCGGCTGGAAGGTCGATTTTATTGATGACGGGCAGAATCTCAAGCCCCTGCTCGATAGCCTGATAGGCGTTCGCAACCGTCTGCGCCTCGACCCCCTGCGTCGCATCCACGACCAGGAGCGCCCCCTCGCAGGCGGCCAGGGACCGCGATACCTCGTAGCCGAAGTCCACGTGACCCGGCGTATCGATGAGGTTCAGCACACATTTTTTACCATCCGGGGACGTGTAGTCCATGCGCACCGGCACCAGCTTGATCGTGATGCCCCTCTCCCGCTCCAGCGAGAGGGAGTCCAGCAGCTGATGCTTCATATCCCGCGACTGCACCGTGGAAGTCCGCTCCAGAAGGCGATCCGCCAGGGTGGACTTCCCGTGGTCGATATGAGCGATGATGCTAAAATTTCTGATGTTTTTCATGAAATCCCTAGTTAAATTTTGGGCGATTGTATAAAAATTTTCGTTAAAGTAGAGTAAATTTAGCTTTCGTTAAACGGGTGGCTGCTTGAGGCGGGGGATTTGGAATAAATTTGACGCGGATTCGGTTCGTAAAATTTAACGTAAATTTTGAAGTCTTTCGCGCACGGCGCAAATAACGACGCAAAGCGAATACAAAAAATAAATATACGCCGCCAGTGGAGCAAAAGCTACGAATCCCGAGGCGTAAACTAGAGTGATTAGCCCGTATGTCGCGTTTGCGAGTGCGGGTATATGATACGTCCAAAGCTCAGGCTTTTCAAAAGGAGTGTCGATAGCGTTGAAATACAAAGCCAAATTTAGTGCGAGCAGTAACAAAAATATATAATTCTTTTTCATAAAAGGAAAAACGGTGCAAACCAAGGCTACCGCGAAATTTAGCGCGATAAGAAAACCTATATAATTACCGTCCCCAAGGGCGCAATGCAGGGCGAAAATCACGACTAGTATATATTTTTTCATCTAAATTCGCCCCTTTTATAAAAATGAGTCGATTTAAATTTTAGCAAAAATTTATTCGTTTCGGGCTACGGATTTGATTTGATATGCTAGATCGCAAAATTTCGCCCCAAATTTGCCCAAATTTTAATGACTATGCCCCAAATGCCCGCCCGTATCGCTTGATCTTACTTCGCAGATGAGCTCGTCGGCGCAGTCATTTTCACTGCTTTCAAGCTGCAGCGTCGTGTGCGTGATGCCCAGGTGCTCCATTTCGTGCGATATTTCGGCCATGATCCGCTCCGCCTCGCGCACGCTCAGCTCGCCGCTAACCACGATGTGAGCCGTGAGCGCGTTTGCGCCGCTTGTTATGCTCCAGACATGCAGGTCGTGCACCGAAAGCACGCCGTCCAGGCCTCTGATCTGCGCGACGAGCGCGTCCAGGCTCACGCCCTTTGGCGAGCCCTCCATTAGAATGTTTAGGCTGTCTTTTAGCACGCCCCAGCCGCTTTTTACGATGAGCGCGGCCACGAGCACGCTAGCCGCCGCGTCCGCCCAGCCCCAGCCAAAGCACATCATCGCCAAAGCCGCCGCGATCGCGCCCACCGAGCCCGCTGCGTCGCCCAGCACGTGCAGGTAGGCGCCACGCATATTGACGTTTTCTCTCACGTCGCCGCCGCGCAGCATGTATAGCGCCACGACGATGTTTACGGCAAGACCCAGCGTGCTGATAGCGAGCATGCCCGCGGTGGCTACTTCGGGCGGGTTTTGCAGGCGCCGCGCCGCCTCGATGACGATAAAAACGGCGATGACGATGAGCGTGACGGCGTTTATCGTCGCGGCTAAAATTTCGATCCGCCTGTAGCCGAAGGTCTTTTGCAGATTGCCTTTGCGTTCGCCGAATTTAAACGCAAACAGCGAAAGCCCGAGCGCTGCGGCGTCTGATAGCATGTGTCCGGCGTCGGAGAGCAGGGCGAGCGAGTTCGTCGCGAAGCCGCCCGCGACCTCGACCAGCATAAAAGCGGAGATTATAAGGAAGGAATTTCTCAAAACGACCTTGTTTGACGCGTGCGAATGCGCGCAGTGGGCGTGATTTTCGTGCATTTTGACCTCGCTTTTGGGCAAATTTTAGTTAAATTATACCTCAAAAAAGCGCTTAAATTTTATCTATATCGCCTTCTAGTCCGGCATCTACGCGCTTGCCGATGTCTTTTAGTTTGCTAAACTCCTCTATCAGCCTCGGCGCGTCGTCAAGACTGATCGCAAACGTCCAAAGATAGGTGAGCACCGAGTAGATGTGGCCCGCGTTTGCCTGCTTGTGTGATAGCAAAAATATCGCCAAGCTAAAAATCGCCGCCGCACTCGCGCCGATGATAAAAAAGCTCATCGCCTCTCTGTTTGATATGCGGATACGAAGCTTTGAAAGTACGTCGTAGTGGCGATTTAGCGTGTGCTCATCGCCTGCGCTTATGCGTCCTGCCTCGCGCTCTAGCTGGTTGTTTAGCTTTAGGTACAAGCGGTCGTTTTTGGCGATGTATTTGGGTAGCAAAACTCCAAAAACCGCGAGCAGGGCAAAAACAGTCAAACCCACGTAGAACTCGATAAATAAAAGCATGATCGCCGAGCCGAAAATCGATACGACCGAGGTGAAAAACACGGGAAAATGCTGCTCGAAAAAATCCACGAATTCGCGAGATAAATTTGCTCTTGCGATTACGGCGCTTTCGTCTTTCGCGGCTCTTTTTTTGTTCATTATCACGCTTACGGCAAGCCCCGCGTATATCCTAGAAAATACCTGCGTATCCACGCGCCGCCTAATCGAGCCTAGCCCCCAGCCCACGAACACCATGCACGAGTAGCTAAGTGCCAAAAGCGTGTCGCCTGCTACGATGGCGTTTATGGCGATGCCGGCTAGTACGGGATAGACGAGAAATAGCCCGTTTTCCGCCAAAACCAGGCTAAACGTCAAGAATAGCTTTTTAAAATTTTTCTTTGCGATGAGCGTTAGCGTCTTAAATGCGCTATTTTGCATAAAATTCCTTTGTTTAAAATCGCGCGGATTTTAGCTGATTTTAAAATTTGAGTCAAATTTTGCGGAATTTTTGCTGTAACTCTTGACATTACAACAAAATTTTATTATACTTCGCTCATCGGTTGTAAGTTATAATATTACAACAAAAATCTAAGGAGAAAAGATGTCAAACTACAAGATCGTTTCAACGAAAAATGCGCCGAGAGTCGAGCTAAAAGACGCTCTAAATTTAAGCGGCTGCGAGCTTTCTATCAATGAGCTTCCAGCAAACGCGAGCGTGCCATTCGTGCATTCGCACAAGCAAAACGAGGAGCTTTACTTGGTGCTAAAAGGCGGCGGTACGCTTTTTATCGACGGCGAGGAGAAGGCGGTGGGCGAGGGCGACGCGATCCGCATCGATCCGGCGGGCAAGAGATGCTTCAAGGCGGGCGCGCAGGGGATGAAGTTTATCTGTATCCAGACTAAACGCGGCAGCCTGGAGCAGTACACTAACGGCGACGGCGTGATAAACGACGATGTAAAGCCGAGCTGGCTGTAAATTTCGCAAGACGGGCGCGGAAAAA
>CALISV010000065.1 GCA_938041615.1 uncultured Campylobacter sp.
TATAAAATACGCTAAAATTATAAGTAAAAATTTGATTTATAAAGGACTAAAATGATACAGCAGCAGGTTGAAGGCCTTAGGCCTAGGAGTATCAATATAAACGGATCCGACGAAGATTTGGCTGAATTTGCAAAGCTTTTAACGGGGAAAATCGTGGTCTATAAACTTATAGAAAGTGGCGGCGAGCCGCTTGCACATAACTTAAGTGGCTTTAATAAAAAGAGCTACGTTGTAAGTAAAAGAAACGATGACGGCAGTAGAGTCTCTACTATGTTTAACGTCCCACACATGAAGCAAGGCGCTGGTCTTGGCGAGGTAGAACAGGTTGTAGTCGGAGCGTTTGATTGCGGATACGAAGATGATATGCATGTAAAATGCGACAAAATTTTTTTGAAATTTAGCGGTGAGTATAAAGGCTAAAAAATGGCAAAAAGTATAATTAAAAATATTTTAGGTATTAGGTCGTTTAATTTCGCATTGCCGGCAGATGAAAACGCGTCGAAAATTTTTGCCGATAGATTTTTGGAAGGGCAATACGAAATTTACAAGCCAATCTTAAAAAGCGAAAACGAAGTCGGTAGTCAAATTTGGGACGTAACCGTTACGGGCAAAAACATCGAGGGGTGCAAAACTACGTTTTCTTTTTATCTAAAGGGCGATATGGACGAAGGTCACGTCAAAGAGATGCTTTGTGGTAAAACCTTTAATAATGTAAAATTCGATACTGTGTATATCATAAATATGGAATGCATAAGTCTCGGCTAAATTTGCGTAGCACAAGCTAAAAAAGCAGGCGCAAAAAGTAAGCGCGAATTTGGCGCCGTTAGTCGCCGCTTGGCAAATTCGCCGAGCGAGGTGCGCTTTAAATTTCACTAAAAAGGTCTTTTTTGAACAAACAACTACTTAGAAACGTCATCTTGCCGCTGGCCGTTTTGCTGCTCGCGGCGCTGTTTAAATTTATCGTCCCGGGTAGCTCGGCCGTTCCCGGTCAAAATCAACCGCAAAGCGAATTTAGAGGAAACGGCGAAAGCAAAAACGTAGCCGCTGCGCCGAGCGTAAACGTCGTAAAAGACGGCGTCTATACATCAAAAGACGAGGTTGCGGCGTATATTTATAAATTCGGCGAGTTGCCGCGAAACTTTATCACCAAAAAAGATGCGCTCGCGCTCGGATGGGACGCCAAAAGCGGCAATCTATCGCAAGTCACGGACAAAAAAAGCATCGGCGGCGACCGCTTTTCAAATAGAGAAAAAAAGCTGCCCGAAGCTAGCGGGCGAAAGTGGTTTGAGTGTGATATCGGATATAGCGGAGGGCGACGCGGAGCCCAGCGTATCGTGTTTTCTAACGACGGGCTAATCTACTACACGCCC
>CALISV010000066.1 GCA_938041615.1 uncultured Campylobacter sp.
GCGTATTTAAGCTAAAACTGCCGATTTTAGGCATTTGCTACGGCATGCAGCTTTTGGCGCATAAATTTGGCGCCGAAGTCGCTCCGGCTTCTCACAAAGAGTACGGTAAAGCAAGCCTTAACGTCCTAAAATCTCATCCGCTTTTTACCGATACGCCTGAAAAGCAAACCGTCTGGATGAGCCACTCCGACCTCGTAAAAAATTTGCCAAATGGCTTTGAGGCGATCGCGACGAGCGAAAATTCGCCTTATTGCGTATTCGGTGATGAAAAGCGCAAATTTTACGCTCTGCAGTTTCACCCTGAGGTGCAGCACAGCGAGTTTGGTACTCAAATTTTAAAAAATTTCGCCAAATATATCTGCGGCTGCGAAAGCACGTGGAATATGGGCAGCTTTGCCAAAACCCAGATCGCTAAAATCAAAGAAACCGTGGGTAATAAAAAGGTCCTTTGCGCCGTTAGCGGGGGCGTAGATAGCTCCGTTACCGCTGCACTTTTGGCTGCTGCCATACCGCAAAATTTGATCCTGGTTTTCGTCGATAACGGACTACTTAGAACGGGCGAGCGCGAGCAGGTCGAGGCAACCTTTAGAACCAAGCTTGGCGTGGAGCTAGTTAGTATAGACGCGAGTAAAACTTTTCTAGAAAGGCTTGCGGGCGTAACCGATCCAGAGAAAAAACGCAAGATCATCGGCGAAACTTTCATCGAAATTTTTGAAAAAGAGGCCAAAAAGCACGATAACGTCAAATTTTTAGCCCAAGGCACGCTTTACACCGATATCATCGAAAGCTCGGTCGTGGGATCTAGCAAGACGATCAAAAGCCACCACAACGTGGGCGGACTGCCTGATTGGATGAGCTTCGAGTTAATCGAGCCTTTAAGAGAAATCTTTAAAGACGAAGTACGCCAGCTAGGCCTTGAACTAGGTCTTTCGCGCGAGCTCGTGTTTCGTCATCCATTCCCCGGCCCGGGCCTTGCGATCCGCATAATGGGCGAGGTAAATACGCCGAGCCTCGAGCTACTGCGCAAAGCCGACGTGATCCTACGCGACGAGCTAAAATCAAGCGGCTGGTACAACAAAACGTGGCAGGCATTTTGCGTGCTGCTAAACGTGCACTCCGTAGGCGTCATGGGCGATAACCGCACCTACGAAAACGCCGTGTGCATACGCGTAGTGGACGCTAGCGACGGTATGACGGCTAGCTTCTCGCGCCTACCGTATGATCTGCTAGAAAACGTCTCTCGCCGCATCATAAACGAAGTAGACGGCATCAACCGCGTAGTTTACGACATCTCAAGCAAACCGCCTGCAACGATAGAGTGGGAGTAAAATTTAGGCGTTTTTACGCCTAAATTTTACTTTAAACCGACTCAAATTTAACAAAAAGAGATAATCCTTATCAATAAATCGTCCGAAAATTTTAGCTACAATGATGCGTAAATTTACGAAAGGAAGAAAAATGAGTAAAATTTACAATCTAAACGCCGATACGAAAGTGATCACAAAAAGCGTTGTTAGCAAGAGAATTTTTGATTGTGAGAACGCTCACGTCGACGTGTTTGCCTTTGATACGGGCGAGGAGCTGGATCACGAGATGCTATTTTGCGACAGCCTCGCGTGGGTCGTAGAGGGCGGCGCGAGTCTGCACTACGGCGAAAGGCAAATGCATTTGGGCGGCGAGCAGACCTGCTTGATAGAGAAAAAAGTATGGCGAAAATTAATTTTCAACGAACCGACGAAATACGTCTCAATAGATTTTAAGGAGGACTTAATGATAGATCATTTACCTAAGGCGGCTATTTTTAGCCTAGTGGACGCGGTCGAATACGAAGAAGGCAAAATCGTGAGCAAAACGCTCGTCAAAAACGAAAGCGGCTCGATGTCGCTACTGTCGTTTTCAAAGGACCAACAGCTCTCCACTCACGCAGCTCCGGGCGACGCGCTTTTGATCGCGCTTGACGGCGAGATGAAGCTAACTATAGGCGACGAGCATTTTGATATCAAAAAGGGCGATACTATCGTGCTTCCGGGCAAAATCCCGCACGGGCTAAAGATACCGGAAAAATTTAAAATGTTACTCATCGTAACAAAAGATAAGATGTAGAGTTTTGGGGCGATTGCCCCGACTCGTTTAGGAAATATATGGCAAGATTTATAATAGATGACGAAAACATAAGCGTAGATAATCTAGCGACGCTAAAAAAGCTAGGCGAAAAAGATAAAATTTATATCGTAACCAACAATAGGCAAAAGCTAAGTATCTCCGTTTTGGCGTGGTTTCTGGCGCGAAAAATCAAAATAAAAATCATACTTTTAGAAAGCGCCCACAAGGACTATGCTGATAAAATAATTACGTTTTTAATGGGCAAACTCTCGCACAAAAAAGACAAAATTTATATCGTCAGCAACGATAAATTTTACGACGACGTGATAGATTTTTTTAATAAACAAGATAAAAATGGAGGCAAATTTTATAAACTCAAATTTGACTTCAATCGCTCGCACACTGCGCAGCTCATCGAAGAAAATCAAGACGAAATCGCGATCTTGATACGAAATTCGGGCAGCCTAAGCGAGCTTCATATGAAATTTATCTCAAAATTCGGCAGCAAAAACGGTGCGGGCGTGTATAACGCACTCAAAGAAGACGCGAGGAAAATTTACAAAAAACCTCAAATAGAAAACTCGCAAAAAGGCGAAGTAAAGCGTATCGCAGCGCCAAATTCCGCAAAATCTAGGCCGGTGACGCAAGGCGATGAGCAAAAACTTGACGAGCGAGAAAAAACGCAAACAGAGTCAAATTTAAACGGCGAAATTTTGCACGCTCAAAGTGCCTCGGCAAAAGAGCAAAATTTAGAAGTTGGTTCGCAAATCGATCAAAATTTAGAAAATAGCTCGCAAAATGTTCAAAATTTGGAGTCTTTAAAACTGCAATCTTTAGAAAGTGAAAGCGGTGCGGCGACAATCGAGGAAGTTAAAGTTGCCGAGTCAAATTTGAACGATAATCTGGGTTCTGCCGAGCAGCTAAAAGGCGCGGAGCAAAATTTGAGCGACAAAGCTTCTAGCGAGGATCTTAAGGCGGACGAAAAAGGGCAAAATTTATCAAACAAGCGTCCGCCGCAAAAATCAAAGCAAGCTCCCGCACCGCAAAACGAAGCAAAAAATAAAGCTGGAAATACAGTAAAATCGCAACCATCGCTCAAGATAGACGAGACTAAAAAGCAAGAGATTAGAAAAATCGCGTTTGAGAGTAAAAATTTGGGCGATTTTCACAACGGGTTGGTGAAAAAATACGGCGCAGAGGACGCCGGCAAGCTGTATAAAGCGCTAAAACAAAAGGCAAAAGAGTATCTAAGCAGGCGGGGCGTGGCGAAATAGAGTTTGCGTTTTGGCTACGGCTTTTAAAATTTGAGGATTTGCGGTAAAATTCGGGCGCGAAATTATAAATTTAAGGGCAAAAATGATCTATCTGGTCGGGTCAAATTTGGAATTTGAGGGCGTAAAGACGCTGGTTTTAAACGAGATCAAATTTAATAAATTTAGCGTAAATTTAGCCGAATTTGGCGCACTGGTTTTGACCTCTAAAAACTCCATAAACGCGCTAAAATTTAATCAAATTTTGCCCGCTAGTTTGCAAATTTACTCCATCGGCGACGGCACTAGCCGCGCGGCTAGCGAGTTTGGCTTTGCTCAAATTTACACCGCAAAAAACGCTCACGGAAACGACTTTGCCGCCGAGATCGCACCGCTTCTAAATGGCAAAAAAACATTATTTTTAAGAGCGTGCGAGACGGCTTCAAGAGTGGGCGAAATTTTGCGGGAAAGCGGCGTAAATTTGACGCAGATAATCGCTTACGAAAACGTTCTTAAACCGCTTAACGAGGAGCAAAAACCGCCCAAAAACTCTGTGATTATTTTTACCGCTCCTTCGGCGGTGCGAAATTTTACTCGAAATTTCGGCTGGGATGAGAGCTATAAAGCCGTTTCTATCGGGCTTACGACGGCAAAAGAGTTAGAAATTTTTACCTCGCCCGTAGTGAGTGCCCAGCAAAATATAAATTCCTGCGTAATCCTCGCAAAAACGCTACTTTAAGCTAAAATTTTATATAATAACCTTGCCTGAGTGATTTGGCAGCGTATTTTTACAGGGTCCAACACATTAGTATCGGCGAAGATGTGCGGAACTGTGTGACGTGGCTTCGTTTGAGCGTGCGAGCGCGAGAAGTTGCGACCTAAAGGAACCGCCTATTTGCAAGGTTGGCTTTGAATTTTCGGGCCACTTATATGCGCACCGCTCACTTGGGTTTTTTATTTTTGGAGAAATTATGAAAATTTTGATAATCGGAAGCGGCGGGCGCGAGTACTCAATAGCTCTAAAACTTCAAGAATCCCGCAAACACGAGCTTTTCTTTGCTCCAGGAAACGGAGCTACCTCAAAGCTCGGCACAAATCTAAATATCAAAGACTATAATCAGCTCGCAGAATTTGCCCAATCAGAGCAAATAGAGCTAACTATCGTAGGTCCCGAAGCGCCGTTAAGCGACGGCGTCGTGGATATATTTAAGGCGCGAAATTTAAATATTTTCGGGCCGAGCAAGGCTGCGGCCAGGCTTGAGGGTAGTAAGGCGTTTATGAAGGACTTTTTGGCTAGAAATGCTATCCGAACGGCGGCCTATCTAAATACCGATGATTGCAATTCTGCGGCTAAATTTATCGACTCTCTTACCGCTCCGGTCGTCGTTAAGGCCGACGGACTGTGCGCGGGCAAAGGCGTGATAATCGCGCAAAGCCGCGAGGAAGCAAAGGCCGCGGCTCGCGATATGCTAAGCGGAGAGAGCTTCGGCGAGGCGGGTAAACGCGTGGTCGTGGAGGAGTTTTTAGACGGATTTGAGCTTAGCTTTTTTGCGATTTGCGACGGCGAAAATTTCGTTAGCTTGCCGGTAGCGCAAGATCATAAGCGCCTAAAAGATAACGACGAGGGACCAAATACGGGCGGCATGGGTGCGTACGCTCCTAGTCCGCTAGCAAGCCAAGAGCTAATAAAACAGGTTGAAGAAGAGGTCGTAAAACCGACTCTAAAAGGCATGAAAGCCGAGGGAAATCCTTTCTGCGGCGTGCTTTTCGTGGGGCTTATGGTGGTTAAGGGCGTGCCGTACGTACTTGAGTTTAACGTGCGTTTCGGCGATCCTGAGTGTGAAGTGCTAATGCCGCTGATCGATGGCGATCTGGGCGAAATTTTACTAAATGCGGCAAAAGGCGATCTAAAACCCGTGAAGCTAAAAGATGAATTTGCCGTCGGTGTCGTGATGGCTAGTAGAAATTATCCTTTTTCAAGCTCGCCTAAGGCTAAAATCAGCGTAAAAAACGTTCCGGAAAACTCGCACATAGCATACGCAGGAGTGAGCGAACAGGGCGGCGAGATCTATGCTGACGGTGGACGAGTACTCGTGTGCGTGGGGCTTGGCAAAAGCATAAAACAAGCGCAACAAAAGGCCTACGAGCTTTGTGAAAACGTAGAATTTGACGGCGCGCAGTACCGAAAAGATATCGCCTGGCAAATGCTAAAAGGACGCGAATGAGCAGGAGCGTCATAGACAAGCTCGAAAATGAAAATATCACGCTCGCTAGCGTCGGTAAAAGAGCCGTCGCGTGGGGGATAGATAAGTTTTTAATCTCGGTTTTGTTTTATGTCGTCTACTACGAAAAATTTGATGGGCTGGACTACGAGCAGATCAGTGCGCTAGCTATGGAAATGATACCGCAGATCGTCTTGCTTGAGGTTATTTACCAGACGTTTTTTACTTGGTATTGTGGCGCTAGTATCGGCAAGGTCGCGATGAAGATCGTGTGCGTGGATATCGATCTGCTCGATAAGCCAGGCTTGCTAAATTCTCTCACTCGATCTTTGGTTCGCATCATCGGTGAAAACGCATTTTTCCTAGGTTTTGCATGGGCGTTTTCAAATCCATTATTTCAAACGTGGCAAGATAAGGCCGCGAAAACGGTAGTTATAAATGTTTACTAGAATTTTTTTGTTACTAATGTTTGGGGCTTTTAGTTGCTTTGCGGCTCAAAATTTCGAGCTTTTGGCTGATGACGTAAAACGCGATAAGGGTATAGTTACCGCAGATAAAAACGTGCTTGTGTATTCGCAAGATTATTTGATGAGTGCAGATAGAGCCGTTTACGATCAGCAAAAAGAGATCTTGGAGCTTTTCGGTAACGTAAATTTGATAAGAAATAAGGACGAAATCTCGCGCTGCTCGTACGCAAAGATTGACCTAAATAGTAAAGATAGTAACTACGAGACGCTATTTATGATGAACCGCGACATGGAAGTGTGGATGCAAAGTGACGAGAGTAACAGCACGTCTAAATTTTACGAGGTAAACGGCGCGGTCGTATCGAGCTGTAACGTCCAAGACCCGGACTGGAAGATTAAGTTTAGCAGCGGTAAATTAAACCGCGAGAGTAAGTTTTTACACCTTTTTAATCCGATATTTTACGTCGGAAACGTCCCCGTGTTTTATCTGCCGTATTTTGGCTTTTCAACCGATACTCGCAGACGTACCGGACTTTTGCCGCCGGAGTTCGGTTACGGTAAAAATGATGGATTTTACTACAAACAACCGATCTATATCGCCGAATACGACAGCTGGGACTTGCAGTTTGATCCGCAAATCCGTACTAGACGCGGTACGGGTATCTACGGTACGTTTAGATTTGCCGATTCGCCTTATTCTAGGGGCTCGGTGACGCTTGGTGCATTTAGAGATACCGAGAGCTACCGACAAAGACAGATCGAGAAAAACTCGCTAAGACTCCCTCTGAAAAACAAAACGCATAAGGGTGCTGATGTAAAATATGAGCGAGATAGACTCGTTAAGCACCTGATAAGCGAGGATCTGCAGGAAGGCTTGTGGCTTGATGCGATGGCGCTAAGCGATATCGACTATATAAATTTGAAAAAACGAGGCTCGGGTGGTGACGATAACCCTCTCGTGACCTCAAAACTAAACTATTTCTTGAGTAGCGACAAGCATTACTTCGGCGCATATGCGAGGTATTACACGGATACGTCAAAGATCGGTAGCTCGAACGAAAATAAAGACACGCTTCAAGAGTATCCGAGCTTTCAATATCATAAATTTACCGATAGCTTTATCTTGCCGAATGTACTTTATTCTGTCGATCTCAACTCGCACAACTACACGAGAAAAATCGGCGTAAAGGCGACGCAGTACGAATTTAACCTGCCGGTTTCATTTCATTTGCCTTTAGCGGACGATTATCTGAAATTCTCGTATTATCACTATTTATACGCTACCCACGTGGACTATGCAAAGAAAATGTACCGTCCGACCGGAGACGAGGATAGGAGCGCAAACTACATAGAAAACTACCACAAACTCTCGCTCTACACCGACCTAGCTAAGGCTTACGAGAGCTTCTATCATAGTTTAAATTTGGGCGTGGATTACGTAGTTAAAGCTTATAATGAAGGTGACCTGCCAGATAGATACGAGACAGCCGAAGACGATGGCAACGTATACGTCTATGACATGCTCGGACGAAAATATCAGAGCTTTATCAATCCTCAGCACACTAGAGACGAGGTTTCGGCCAGAGCGACGCAGTATTTCTTCAACGAAGACGGAAGAAAATTTTTGCGCCATACGATTTCGCAGGGTTATTACACCAAAGAGAACAAACGCTCAAATTTGAAAAATATCATCGGCTGGTATCCGCTACCGAATTTGTCTTTTTACAACAGACTTGAGTATTCGCACGTGAATAAATACTTTGAAAAAGTTCAAAGCGGCGCGAGCTATACGCATGATAAATTCGGTGCTAGTCTATGGCACACGATGCAAAGAAAAAATGCGCAGGAAAAGCAAAACTATCTGCACCTAAACGGCTATGTCGAGCTTCCGCACAACTATAGGTTATTTAGCGGTACTCAGTACGACCTCGAGCGCGACTACAATAAGCAGTGGCAGCTAGGTGTCTCTCACCGCAGAAAGTGCTGGAACTACACCTTTGTCTACGAAGAAGAGCTTGAACCGATTACGACTACGAGCGGAACAGCCGCCAAAAAATCAAGAGGCGTTTACTTCTTTATAAATTTCTATCCGATGGGCGGCGTGCACTACGACTTTTCGGTAGGGCAGACGACGCAGGGCGGCAATGAGTAGCTACGAAGACTTTATGTTTGAAAACCAGCTCGAAGCAGCCGAAAAACTGCTTGAAATTTTGCCAAAAAAAGAGCTGGTCGCGGGCGAATATCTGATGATATGCGGCTCTATAGACTCGGTCATCATGGTCGATAGCATAGCTCGCGGGTTAAATTTGAGCTACGAGATTTTATTTTGCGAGCGCATTTTTGCGCCGAATAACCCGGAGTGCGAAATCGCGATGGTTAGCGAAAAAGACGACGTGGTGCTAAACGACGAGCTAATTAGGAGCTTTGGCATTAGCTACGACTTCGTTTACGGCGAGGCTGACCGTAAGTACGACGAAAAGATCCTAAAAAACGTCTATAAATTTAGAAAAGGCAATCTCATCGGCGATCTAAAGGATAGAAACATCCTACTCATCGATGAGGGCTGCGAGACGGGACTCACGGCGCTAACCTGCCTAAAAACGCTAATGCGCGAGCGGGTAAAATCAGTCACCTACGCTACGCCGCTCATAGCTACCGACGTAGCCGCAGCTATCGCGCCGCTGGTGGATGAAATTTACGCCGTGCACAAGATCGCAAATTTTATCGAAGTGGATTTTTACTACGAAAACAAAATCGAACCAAAACCAGAAACCGTGCTTTCCATATTAGAGGAGAGCCCATTTTATATACCATTACAAAAACAAGGAGATATCAGGGCATGCAGTATTCAATAGAAGTCAATAATCAAGTTGAAATTTACGATATAAACAAGGTCGCCAAGCAAGCTAGCGGCGCGGTGCTTTTACGCGTAAAAAATACCGTCGTTTTAGCCACCGTCGCTCGCGAGGACACGCAAGTTAGCGAGGATTTTTTACCGCTAACGGTGCAATACATCGAAAAAAGTTACGCTGCGGGCAAGATCCCGGGCGGTTACGTAAAAAGAGAAACAAAGCCGGGGGATTTTGAGACGCTAACTTCGCGTATCATCGACCGCTCGCTGCGCCCGCTCTTTCCAAAGGGCTACGCATATCCGACGCAAATCGTCGTGATGGTGCTATCTTGCGATCCCGAGGTTGATTTGCAAGTCGTTGGTCTAAACGCCGCTTCGGTCGCGCTTTATCTTAGCGACATCCCCGTAAATGCGCCTGTTTGCGGCGTGCGCGTAGGCTATATAGATAATAAATTCGTAATCAACCCTAGCAACTCTGAGCTAAAAACTTCGGCACTCGATCTTTACGTAGCCGGCGTGAAAGACGAGCTTTTGATGATTGAGATGAGAAGTATCGCAACCGAAAAAGACGAAATAATGCCTATCGCGCTAGATCCCATGATGGATCCGAATCTGGGCGGCGGCGTGATAGCGATGCAGGATATGAATGAATTTAGCGAAGATCTCATCGTGGAGGCGATTGCAGAAGCGGGCAAGGCTATACTTCGTGCCTCAAACGCCTACGAGGAGGCGTTTAGTCAGCATAAAAAAGAGGACGCGCAGCTTGAGCTAAAACCGGAGATTGAAAACGAGAACGTCGCCGTCTATCTAAACGAATTTTACAAAAACGACGTAAAAGCCGCGATAAATCAGATGGCTAAAAGCGAGCGTGCCAGCGAGCTAACAAAGATCGCCAAGCAAATTTTGACCGACGAAGTAGCGCAAAAAGAGGGCTGGGAGGAGGAGATTGTCTCTAACGTCCTGGCTAAATTTAAGAAAAAAATCGTCCGCGAGCAGATCATAAACGAGGGCGTGCGCGCCGACGGTAGAGGGCTTAAGGAGGTCCGCCCGATCAGTATCGAGACGAATATCCTGCCAAATGCTCACGGCAGCTGCCTCTTTACCCGCGGCCAGACGCAAGCTCTCGTGGTGGCTACTCTAGGCACCGACGGCGACGCGCAGATGTACGATATGCTAACGGAAAAAGGCGCCGTGACGGATAAATTTATGTTTAACTACAACTTCCCAGGCTTTAGCGTCGGCGAGGCTAGCCCGCTAAAGGCTCCGGGCAGACGCGAGCTAGGTCACGGCAATCTCGCTAAACGCGCGCTTGCGCCTAGCATCGATCTAAATTCGCCTTACACGATCAGGCTCGTGTCCGAAATTTTAGAAAGTAACGGCTCAAGCTCGATGGCTAGCGTTTGCGGCGGCTCTTTAGCGCTAAGGGCTGCGGGCGTCGATACGCCAAAACTAGTCGCTGGCGTTGCGATGGGGTTAATTTTCGAGGGCGAAAAACACGCTGTACTAACCGACATCATGGGGCTAGAGGATCACGACGGCGACATGGACTTTAAGGTCGCGGGTAGCAAAGACGGCATAACAGCGCTCCAGATGGATATAAAGCTGGGCGGTATCAGCCTTGACGTGCTTAAAGAAGCGCTTTTGCAGGCGCGCGAGGGCAGGCTGCATATATTAAATTTGATGGAAAAAGCAAACGAAAATATCTCCGTAAACGAAGATATACTGCCTAAACTAGAGCTTTTTAGCGTTGATCCGGGCAAGATCGTGGATATCATCGGACAAGCTGGAAAAACGATAAAAGAGATCATCGAAAAATTTGACGTCGCCATCGATCTAGACCGCGAAAAAGGCGAGGTAAAGATCGCCGGCGCGCAAAAATCAAGCGTCGACGCGGCTAAAGACTACATCATCCAAATTGTATCAAAAGATAACGGTAAGGGCTTTGGCGGTAGAAGAGGCGGCAAAGACGGCAAACCTCACAAGACGCCTGAGTTTAATATCGGAGACGAATTTGAAGGCGAGGTAAAAAGCGTGGTAGAATTTGGCGCCTTTATCGGGCTTCCCGGCGGCGTGGATGGACTTTTGCATATCTCAAAGATCAAAACGCCTCTAAAAGCCGGCGATAAGGTCAAAGTAAAAATCAGCGAGCAAAAAGGGCACAAAATCTCCCTTTCTCTAGCGCAATAAATTTAAAGGAGAAACGATGCAGTATAAAAAAATATTTTTCCCAATCGGCGCGGGCGACGACGTAAAAGAGCGTATCAGAGGGGCTTTGCTGGTCGCTAAGCATTTCAACAGCCACATCGAGATTTTGGCTTGCCAGCTAGATCCCGGCGTCGTTTATAATATGAAAATGACGCTTCGAGGCGGCGTGCTTTATGACGAGTTTTTAAAGGCGGCGAAAGCGGAGCTTGGCGTCGAGCACGAGCGCAACGAGACTATTTTTCATAAACTTTGCGAAGAGCTAGACGTGCAGATCAGCGACGAGCCGATCGAGGGCAAGACGACGGCTAAATTTACCACAAAAAGCGGCAAGCGAAGCGTGGTGGTCGAGCAGGAGTCTAAATTTTGCGATATGGTAGTGGCTGCCGTGCCGCTTGACGGCAAGATCACGGGTACGTTTGAGGCGGCGGTGCTAAAAAGCGGCAAAACGGCCATCACGATACCAAGGCGCATAACGAGCTTTAAGGCTGATAACATCCTAGTTAGCTGGAACGGCTCGACGCAAAACTCGCGCGCTGTAAGTAGCTCGATCGAGCTGCTAAAAAAAGCTAAAAAGGTGCATTGTATCACTTGCATGCCGCATTCCGGCGACGGTAGCGCAGAGGAAAATCTAAAAAAACTAGAAGAGTACCTAAAACTGCACGACATACAGGCGACTTATGAGGTTGTGAGCACGACTTCGGTGCCGGGCGAGGCATTGCTGCGAAGCGCTAAAGAGGGCGGATTTGATCTGATCGTGGCGGGCAGATACGGCGAAAACGGCTTTTTGGAGATATTTTTGAGCGGTACTTCGAGATATTTCCTTAAAAATACGACGATACCGGTCTTTATGTAAGACAAAATTTGGAGCCAAGATTTCAAATTTGACGTTTGGCTCCGAGCTAAATTTAAGCGACCGGCCTTTTATAAGAGGTCGGTTGCTTTTTAATTTTACGACTGACTTCAGGCGCTTGCTGATTAAATTTGAGATTTTTATTTCCTTCCTTATCGTTTTGCACTTATTTTTAAATTTAGATACTAACAATAGATGATTAAATTTATCTTGCTAGACAACTACTTTTTTATCGATTTTAAAACCTAAATTTATTTTTGTGGTTATTCGAGAAGCTTATAAGCGGTAAAACTTAGCAAAAACTATTTCAAATTTTGCAAAAACTTCCTTTTAAATTTGGTTGTGCTGGTCTGCTATGTAAAGATGCGATTCGCTCTTCTTATGAGAAATACAGTACCAAAGCAATCTCAAGTATTTTGAGTATACACAGCAAATTTGACTCTTTAGGGGTAATGGGAGACACTAGTGCAAGAACATGATTCTAGCGAATAATATCGACTTGTTTTGATGTGATCAGTGTTTTTGAAGTTGGAAAATCATTGATGGCTTGGAAGATTTTTGTTGGGAGTTAATAAGAATTATGGTGCGACCTGCGAGATTTGAACTCGCACACCCTTCGGCACTACCACCTCAAAGTAGCGTGTCTACCGTTCCACCAAGGTCGCACGTAGATTAAATTAAAGAAGAAAGAGCGGGACGAACCCGCCCGAGATTATAACATTGGGTTTGCGTAAAGAACGATTAGCGCGATAACTAGTGCGTAGATAACTTGCGCTTCGATCATCGCAAGAGCAACGAACATCGTCGTAGTTAGCTTGCTGCCCACGCCTGGATTTCTAGCTGTGCCTGAGATTGTCGCAGATGCGGTATTTCCCATACCGATAGCGCCGCCAAGAGCCGCTAGGCCTAGACCAACTGCTGCTGCAAGAACAGAGTAAGATTTTAGCATTTCGCCGCTATCCGCAAACGCGAAGCTGGCAATTGCCATCATTAAGAAAACAACTTTTTTCATAAAGTCTCCTTGTAAATTTAAGCCATTTCGGATCAGACCCCTACTTTGAAGCTTTGAGAGCGCATTTTATAAAAATTTAGCTTTGAGTTACTTAAAACCGAGAAAAAATTTCATAAATTTTCTGCTCGTCAAATTTGCCCACGCACAGTGCTACAAATTTACAAAAAATTTCAGCGATGTTTCGTTTTTCCACGAATTTATTTAAAAATTAGAATTTTAAAAGCTTTTTTATGCTAGCCTCGCTTCTGAAATTTCAAATACTAAGGTTAAATTTGGCGCAGGATAAATTTTCTAAAATCGGCTTTATCTTAGCCGTCGCGGGCTCTGCGGTGGGTCTTGGAAATGCGTGGAAATTCCCGTATCTAGTCGGTCAAAACGGCGGTTCGGCCTTCGTGCTTTTATATCTTTTTATGACGTTTTTTATCGGACTTGCGATATTTTTCGGCGAGATAGCTATCGGTAAACTTTCAGAGTCTGACCCCGTAAACGCCTTTAAAAAACTTGCTCCAAAGCGCAAAGAAGCGTGGAAATTTGCAGGTTTTACGATGATAGGCGCGATCATCATCGCCTCTTTTTACACGGTCATCATCGGATGGATACTAAAATACGCAGTTATGGTAATAACCGAGCTGCCAAAAGACGTCGAAGCTTCGGAGAAAATTTTCGGCAGTTTTTATGCTAACGACGCCGCGTCTCAAATTTTTTACTTCACGATCGTGTTTTTTCTCTGCATTTTTATTGTTTCAAAAGGTATAAAAAGCGGCATAGAGCGCGTAAACGTCTGGATGATGCCTTCGCTTCTTATTCTGCTTATCATCATGCTTAGTTACTCGTTTACGATGGACGGCTTCGTGCAGTCGGCTAAATTTTTGCTGGTTCCGGATTTTTCAAAACTAGGCGTGAGTAGTGTTCTCACTGCGCTTGGACTTGCGTTTTTTACGCTGTCTTTGGGCGTCGGCGTCATCATCGTCTACTCTGCGTCGCTACCTGATAATACGAATCTAGTTAGCTCATCGATCATCATCGTCGTCATAAACGTCGTGATGGGCATTTTGATGGGGCTTGTTATCTTTACCTTTGTATTTGAGTTTGGCGCGACGCCTAGTCAGGGCGTGGGACTAGTGTTTATCTCGCTGCCGACGCTGTTTGCGAAGCTCGGTACGCTTGGACATGCGCTTGCGTTCGCGTTTTTCTCGGCTCTGCTTTTTGCGGGCATTACCTCGGCCATCTCGATGCTAGAGCCGTTTACGCACTATCTCATCCGCGAATTTGGCTTTTCTCGTAAAAAAGCCCTCGCGCTAATCGGCGCTTTCATCTACTGCATGGGCATTTTGTGCATACTTTCAAGCATAGATGGCGTTAAAGAAAATTTGGTATTTTTCGGCAAGAGCTTTTTTGACTGCCTTGATTTTCTCAGCTCAAACATCATCATGCCAATAGGCGGCATCACGGTATCGATTTTTGTCGGCTTTGTGATCAAAAAAGACGCGCTTTACATACTTTTTGGGCCGTATATGAGCAGGGCCGTTTTTGAAATTTGGTATTTTATGATTAGGTTCGTAGCCCCTATTAGCATCGTCATCATCACGATAAATGCGCTAAGAGGCTAACCGTGGCAAGCGATAAATTTTCTAAAATCGGATTTATATTATCCATCGTGGGTGCCGCGATCGGACTTGGCAATGCGTGGAAATTTCCATACATGGTCGGCGCAAACGGCGGCTCGGCGTTCGTGCTTTTGTATCTTGTTTTTGCCGTTGCGGTCGGGCTTAGCATATTTTTTGCCGAGATGGCGATGGGTAAAATTTCAAACGCCGATCCCGTTAACGCCTTTCGCTCGCTCGCTCCTAAAAACGGCAAATTTTGGGGCTATGCCGGCGTCATAATGATAACTGGCGTTTTGGTGGCGTCGTTTTATACGGTTATCATCGGCTGGGTTATTAGGTACTCGGTCTTATCTCTTGGCGAGCTTCCGCAAAGTATCGCGGTTTCGGGCGAAAATTTCGGTAAATTTATAGGCTCTGATATCTCGGGCCAAATTTTATACTTTAGCATCGCGTTTGCCGCCTATTTTTTCATCCTTTCAAAGGGCATAAAAGGCGGCATAGAGCGCATAAATTTATGGCTTTTGCCGACGCTTTTTTTATTGCTTATTTTTATGCTTATTTACTCGATGCAGATGGGCGGATTTTCGCAGGCGGCGGAGTTTTTGCTAGTACCTGATTTTTCTAAAATCACGAGCGAGGCGGTGTTTGTAGCTCTTGGGCTAGCGTTTTTTACGATGTGCGTCGGTATCGGAGCGATCGCGACGTATTCGGTGAGCCTGGATGACAAGACCAATCTTTTCACCTCTTCGCTCTACGTCGTCGCGCTAAACATCATCGTTAGCGTCGTCATCGGGCTTATCGTTTTTACATTTGTTTTCGAGTACGGCGAGCAGCCCAGCCAGGGCGTGGGACTTGCCTTTATCTCGCTGCCTACGCTGTTTGCTAAGCTAGGAGCGATGGGAAACGTCTTAAGCTTTACGTTTTTTACCGCGCTTATTTTTGCGGGGCTTACGTCGGCTATCTCGATGGTCGAGCCGCTCGTTTTTTATCTCATAAACGAGTTTAAGATCCCTCGCCTGGGCGCTATCGCGATCGTTGGCGTTTGCGTTTATTGCCTGGGCACGCTTTGTGCGCTTTCAAATATTACCGAATTTAAAGACGCGCTCACGTTTTTTGGCAAGGGATTTTTCGACGTTTTAGACTATCTTAGCTCAAATATCATGCTGCCGCTTGGCGGTATAGTGATTGCGGTATTTGTCGGCTACGCTATGAAAAGAGGCAGCCTAGAGGAGCTATTTTTACCGTATATGGGTAGGGCGGTTTTTGAAATTTGGTATTTTTTACTGCGATTCGTCGCGCCGATTTGCATTTTGGCGATAATGATAAGACAAATTTTGGGGAGTTAAATGGAACGAAATTTAAAAAAAGTAGAGAGGTTTTTCGATAAATTGGGCGACATCGTGGGCTACGTCTGTATCTTTGTGATGTTTTTGATGATCGCGGACGTTTTTTTTAACGTCACGGCGAGATATTTTTTCAAATACGGCAACGTAGGCCTCCAGGAGCTTGAGTGGCACTTTTTTAGCATCATCATCCTGCTTGGCATGAGCTACGCGCTAAAAGACGACGCGCACGTGCGAGTGGATATATTTTACGAAAAGATGAGCGCAAAGAAAAAAGCGCTCATAAATATGGCGGGCGTTATCCTTTTTATCCTGCCGCTTGCGCTTTTGGTCGCGTGGCTGAGCTGGGACTACGTCGTGGAGGCGTACGAGAGCGGCGAGGGTAGCGCGGATCCCGGCGGTTTGCCGTATCGCTGGGTTATCAAGGCCTTTATCCCGTTTAGCTTCTGGCTACTGATATTTTTTAGCGTCGGATACTTTATAAAGTGGCTAAACGTCTATCTGGACGCCCGGTCAAATTTAAGCGAGGCGGGCAAATTTGACGCAAATTTAAGCAAAACCGCGCAACAAGGAGAGGGAAAATGACCGGCATCGTAATGTTTTTAGCCGCGCTTTTTATGCTTGCTATCGGCTTTAGCGTCGCATTTACCTTCGGCGCGATAGCCGTTATTTTCGGACTCATCGGCGGCATGGTCGATAGCTTTGGCGACGGGGGCGGCTTTATGGGCGGGCTTGAGATATTTAAAGAGACCTTTAACTTTATGCCTTACCGCATCTACTCGATAATGGAAAATAAAATCCTCATCGCCGTGCCGCTTTTCGTTTTTATGGGTATTATTTTGCAAAAGACCAAGCTAGCCGAGAGATTGCTCGAGTCTATGGCGTTTTTATTCGGCGAGATTCGCGGCGGCGTGGCGATTAGCACCGTGCTAGTGGGAGCGCTGCTTGCCGCATCTACTGGCGTAGTCGGAGCTAGCGTTGTAGCCATGGGCGTTATGAGCTTGCCCGTGATGCTAAAGTACAACTACAACAAAGCCTTAGGCTGTGGCACTATCTGTGCTTCGGGTACGCTTGGGCAGATCATCCCGCCTTCGATCGTTCTGATTATCCTGGGCGACGTCTTTACGGTGCCTGTGGGCGATCTTTTCCGCGAAGCGATATATCCGGGTCTTGCGCTAGTTGGTGCTTATATAGCTTATATACTCATCGTGGCTTACGTGAAAAAGGACTACGCGCCGCCGGTCGCCATCGAGAGCGACGTGCCTAAATCAAAGCAAATTTTAAACGCTATCCTCGCGATTTTACCGCCTTTGGTACTTGTCGTGCTAGTGCTTGGTTCAATATTTGAGGGTATCGCTACGCCGACGGAGAGCTCGGCGTTTGGCTGCGTGGGCGCGATCTTGCTTTCGGTTTTTTACAGGACTTTTTCGTTTAAGATGCTAAAAGAAGCGCTCGAAGAGAGCGTCAAAACCACGGCCGTCGTCTTTACTATCCTTATCGGAGCGACCGCGTTTTCGATGGTGTTTAGCTACACCGGCGGCGACGAGATCGTGGAAGAAGTGATGTCTAGTTTGCCGGGCGAAAAATGGGGCTTTATCATCTTAGCCATGATTACGATTTTTGCGCTCGGATTTTTTATAGATTTCGTCGAGATTTCTTACATCGTGCTACCGATCTTAGCGCCGATTGCCGTAAATTTAGGCATAAATCCGCTATATTTCGCTATTGTTATCGCGATGAACTTACAGACTTCGTTCCTCACGCCGCCGTTTGGCTTTAGCCTCTTTTATCTAAAAGGCGTGGCGCCGGCAAAGGTCAAAACCTCCGATATCTACCGCGGCGTGGTGCCTTTTATCGCGATACAAATTTTAGTTCTGATCATCTTTACGATCATCTTGCTAGGCTAAAATTTATCTTTGTAAGGCTATAATCTCTTAAATTTACCCAAAGGAGAGAAAATGAGAGAGATAGCCTTAGTTTCGGCGTTTGCGCTGATAGCGAGCGCCGAAAGCAACCTGATAGAAATCTACAAAAACGCCTCATTTATCCATCAAAACTTCACTAACCAAAAAAGCGAATTTAGCCTAAATTTGCCCGATTTCGTCGAGCTTGAGGATATCGACGTGGCCGCGTCGTGCGAGCTACTCAGTCTAAATTTAAACGAAGCAAAGCCTGCAGAAAACGAGACCTACGCTAAATTTAAGCAAAACGAAAAAGAGCTCGGGGAACTAAACGATAAACTAAACGCGCTAAACTCCAAAAACGCTTTTTTAAATAACTTTCCCGCTTTTAAAGAGCAAAGCGTCGCAAATTTGGACGCCGACGGCGATAAATTTTACGAAGCTGTGTTAAAAAATCTAGCTCAAATTTCGCAAACCAAAAAGCAAATCGATGAGCTAAAAAAGAAAATGGGCGCGACTGAGGTTAAAAATTTTCAAAAGCTTGATTTGAAATTCGAATGCGACCCAAAACAGGTCAAGATATCCTATCCCGTGAGCGTTAGCGTAAATTTGAAAAATAAAATCCATGCCGACGTCGCCAAAGGCAAGGTCGAAATCTCGCAAAATTTAACCGTGACAAATCCTCTAGGCATCGATCTAAACTCCCTTACGATCGCGCTTTATCCGTTTTACTACTCGTCAAATTTGACGCCAGCGCCGTTTTATCCGCGCTACGAAGGCAAACCGGCGCCGCGAAATATGATGCCGCTGGCGGCCGCGCCGATGATGGAGGCTAGTGCCGATATGGCGCCGCGAAAGGCATACGCAAAGAAAAATAGCGTCAAAGATGTGCAGTCGATCAACGAACAAAACGCGCTCGCAAACGCATGGCGCATCGAGGGCGTGAGTCTAAAAGCGGAGGAAACGGCTGATTTTGCCTACGACAAGCAGAGCCTGGATGCTAAATTTGACCTCGTCATCGATGGCTACGGCAGTGCGGGCGCGTTCGTTAGAGCCGCGTTTAAGCCCGAGCGAAGCATCGAGAGCGCGCAAAGCGAGTTTAAGATTGACGGTATAAATATCGGCAAAAGGTACGTAGGCTACGCCGCCGGCGAGGAGGCGAAGGAGTTTTTCGGCAAAAACGAGCTTGTTAGCGTGAAAAAAGAAGCTAACGGCGAATATACGAAAGAGTCGTTTTTCGGCTCGAAAAACAAGATCTCGCGCGGATATAAATTTAGCGTCAAAAACGGCTCTAAACTCGCATGGGACGTGGTTTTAGAGGAGCAAGCGCCCGTTAGCACGCACGAGAGCGTAAGCGTGAGCGTGAAAAACGACCCGAAAGAAAACGAAATCGGCAAAGACGGCAAGGTAACGTGGAAATTTGCGCTTAAGCCAAATGAGAGCAAGGAGATAAATTTTTCCTATGAGTTAACTAAACCTAGCGAATAAGATTGCAAATTTCTTGTTGCGGCTTGTCTTTTGAGTGTCTTTGAATGAGCTAGAAATTTTCTCCCTCGAT
>CALISV010000067.1 GCA_938041615.1 uncultured Campylobacter sp.
GCCCGCTGCCCAGCTGCTCGATAAATCCCGCGCGGATCAAAAGCGCGTGGCTAGGTAGTACAGCGTCTCTGGGAGCCTCTTTTAGGCTCGGAGCGAAAAGCTTGCTAAATTTCATTTTGTTTGTCCTTTTTCTCATTTTCTTGATTTAAAAATTTTTCGTAGTTTTCTTGCAGTTCAAAAATTTCGACCAGCGCATTTACCGTGCCGTCAGCATCGTCCGCTTCGCCGAGGTTTTTTAAATTTACCGTCGGAGCGTGCAGAAACGCTTTAAAAACCTGATGGATAAGCTTGCGCGCCTCCTCTGCATCGCTGTGCTTTAGATAGCCCTTTTTAAGCGCCTTGGCTAGCTCTAGCTCGGCTACTTGTTTCGCGCTTTGGCGCAAAGCCTTTATGATCGGCGTGGATGCCGCCGCCCTCAGCCATTTGAAAAACTCGTTCGTGCATTTTGCCACGATCGAGTAAGCGATCTGCGCCTGCTCCTCGCGAAGCAGCAAATTTTTCTTTACGATCTCCTCCAGATCATCGACGCTGTAAACTTCAATATCCTCGCTCTGGCTAAGCTCCACGTCGCGCGGCACGGCGATATCGAAAAAGTAGCGCTTAAACTCCTTTGGCTCCACCATCGAGTCGATCAAAACGGGATGCGGCGCGGCGGTCGCGGAAAATATGATTTGATATTTATTTATATACTGCGCTACGTTTGAAAGCGAGTCGTATTCGTTATTATCCCCCAGCGTCAGAGCTAAATTTTTAGCGCGCTCTTTGTTTCGGCTGATGATTATCGTTCGCGCGCCGCTTGCGATTAGATGCTTTGCGGCTAGCTCCGCCATCTCTCCCGCACCCACGATCACGGCGACCATGCCGTTTAATGTGCCGAAAATCTCCTTTGCCTTCGCCACCGCGACACTTGATACCGAGATCGGGTTTTTGGAGATTTCGGTTTTATTTCGCACCTCCGCCGCGCACTTAAAGGCAAACTCCATCGCCCTGCCGAGCTTTGCGCCGCATTTGCCGTTAGCGCGGGCAAATTTATACGCCTCTTTTAGCTGACCCGCGATCTGCGTTTCGCCGATGACTAGACTATCTAGCGAGCTAGCTACGGCAAAAAGATGGTGCACGGCGCCGTTATCCTCGTAGATGTCGGCTCTGCTTTGCAGCTCCTCAAAGGGGATGCCGCAGATGAGCGACATGCAGGCGATGATGTGCTTGCTAGCGCCTTCGACCGTCTTTACGCTAGCGATGATCTCGACGCGGTTGCAGGTGCTAAGCACCATACATTCGTTGATGTTTTGGCTGGAGCTAATGAGGCGTAAAATTTCGTTTTTGCGCTCGATGTTAGAAAAAGAGAGCTTTTCGCGCACGGAAATATCGGTGTTTTTGTGCGTAAAGCTCACGCTTGCGTAATGCATTAAAATTCCCTGTCTATCATTGATTTTACGATACTTTCTAGGCCGTCTACGTTAAATTTTTCTACCGATTTTATCGCCTGCTCGCCTAAATTTTTAGCCGCCTCTATGCTTTTTTTTATCGCGCCCGTTTCGTTCATCTTTGCCCTCACCCAGCCCTGCTCTGACTCGCTAAGATCCTTTTTAAACAGGCTTTTTAGCTTCTCTTTGTCCGCTTCGTTTAAGCTTTCGTAAAGATAAATGTAAGGCAGCGTCGTTTTACCCTCTTTAAAGTCGCTAAAATTCGGTTTTCCAAGCGTCGCGGCGTCTTGCGTGACGTCTAGGATGTCGTCGATTATCTGAAAGGCTAGGCCTAGGTTTTTGCCGTAAATTTTAAAATTACGCGCGTCAAGTCCTGCTAACATCGCTCCGACCGCGGCGGCAGCCTCGATCAAAACGGCGGTTTTATAGTAGATCATCGTTTCGTACGCGGATTTGTCTTCATTAAATTTAGCCGAGAGATCCACATCCATCATCTCGCCCACGCTTAGCTTGCTAACCGCGCCCGATATCTCGCCCGCGATCTCGTGCGGAAATTTAGAAAGCTCATAAAAGCCCTTCGAGTAGAGGATATCGCCCAACATCACGGCGTTTTTGGTGCCAAAGCTTGCATTTATACTCGGGCTTCCGCGCCTGGTGCCCGCATCATCTATCACGTCGTCGTGAAGCAGGCTAGCTAGGTGAATAAGCTCGATAATCGCGCAAATTTTTAGACTTTGCTCGCTTTCGCCCGCTATTTTTAAAAGCAGCTTAGAGCGCAGCTTTTTGCCCGAATTTATCCGTGCAAACATCGTATTTGCAGGCTCATAGCCAAGCTCTGCGATAAAATTTTTCATTATCAGATCGATTTTTTCCATTTATGCTCACTTAAATTTTGCTTTTATCTGGCGTTTTGCGCGCTATTTTGAGCGCTGCTCTGCTTTTTTGGCGGATCCAAAAACTCCACATCCACGCGCTGTTCGTCGTCGTTTATTAGCACGCGAAATTTCGCGACGCCTTGCTTAAAATCCTCAAAAACGAGATAAAGCGCGACGCGGTCGCTAGGCGGAAACTTGAGATCAGGTATCAAAGTCTGCTTATAGGTCTCAAGGCCGCGTCTTAACGACATGACAAGCTGGCGAGGATAGTTTCGGTAGCGCGAATGCACGATGATGTTCGTGTTATCAAAAAGCGTCCAGCGAAAGTCGAAGCTCTCGCGCTCGTCCGTGCCTTTTTTGGTCACAAAAACCCGCGCCCACTCGTCTTTTTTGAGCTCAAAAAGATGCTCTTCCTCGAAATTTACCGCGCCGAAAGCCAGCGATAAAAACAACGAAAATATAACGGCTATTTTACTCATTTTGACTTAAAATATCCCCACTAAGCCCGATATAAATGTCGTTTAGCCGCTCGTTTATAAGCGTCTGATTTTGAGAAATAAACGAATTTTGCGCCGTTTCGTCAAAGCCGCTTTTTTCGCAAAATTCACTCATCGCGATAAATTTTTCAAAGGTCTTTTCAAGCTCGTTTTCGACTAAATTTTTGTTCGCATTAAATAAAATTTCAAAGAATTTTTCTCTCGGACTTTGAGAAAATATATCATAATCCATAAATTTTAAAACCTTTCGCAAATCTTAAAATACATACTATTTTTTGTAAAATCCTACCTAAAATCATACGCACTATAATACGCTAAATTTTTATAACTTCTCGATATATAGGGCTGCTTCAGCCATCGTAAAAACATTGTCGCAGCTCGGACTTTGGCTACCAAAACCCCAACAAACGTTTAGATATCTTATATCCGCATTACGTGCGGCAAGCTCGTCCTTTTTACTATCTCCAACAAATATCGCTTTATCGAATTCGCCTGATTTTAATATCAAATTTAGCATCGCGGGATCTGGTTTTTGAGGTACGTTTTCGTCCGCTCCGACGATGAGATCAAAAAATTTAAATATCCCGCTTCTTTGTAAAATTTCATCCAATGTATACCTTGGCGCATTGCTAGCTAGAGCGACGAAATGTCCCGCCCCTTTTAGCCCTGCTAGCAGTCCATCTACGCCATCGTATGCCGCGGCGTATTCGCGGTAGTTTTTCTTAAATTTAGCTTCAAAGTTATCCCGCAGCTTCATATCAGGCTTATCGATACCGTAAAAGTCAAGCCCCAAATTTCGCCCCGGCTCGTTTATGGCCTTTACGATAAACTCCGCGGCCAGATCGCCCTCAAGCCCCAGCTCGCGCCGCACCTCGTTTACCGTCTCGCAGATAGCTTTTGCGCTATCTATGAGCGTGCCGTCCATATCAAATATCACGCATTTCACTCTTCGTCCTTATATTTTTTTCTATGTTTTTCTTTTTTATACGTTTTTTGATTTTTTAGCTTTTCTAGCGCGTTGGCGCAGGCTACCAGCTCGCCTCTCTCGCCGCCTTTTACGACTAAATTTACGAAATTTTCAAGAGATTTCGAGTAGGCGTTATCTAAAAAAACCGGCTCGATCTTGCGTAAAATTTCGGCGTTTTTGCCCACCCTAGCGCGAAATTCGTCCTCGTTAAAATCCTCTCTTTTTAGCGCGCTAATTGCCGCTTTTGCGAATTTTTCCAGGCCGCGCAGGTATTTTACGCGCTTAAATTTGTCGTTTTGTTCAGCCATTTTTTCCTTTCAAAAGCCCAATTATACCAATTTAAACTTTTAGCGGTTATAATGCGCGCAAATTTTACAAGGAGAAAAGATGCAAAAAGAGACGATCGCCACGCACTACGGCTACGACACCAAGGCAGGCCCGGGCGCCATGGCGGTGCCGATTTACCAGACTACGGCTTATGATTTCGGCAGCGCCGAGATGGCCGCGGCGAGATTTCAGTTAGAAGCTCCGGGCCACATCTATACGAGGCTGGGCAACCCGACGACGGACGTGCTAGAGAGCCGTATAGCCGCACTCGAAGAGGGCTCGGCCTCTATCGTTACGGCTAGCGGTCAGTCGGCGATCTTTTACTCGATCGCAAATTTAGCCGCAGTCGGCGACAACATCGTCGTGGCAAAGAAAATTTACGGCGGCACGATGGTTCTTTTTATGCACACGCTTAAGCGTTTTGGTATCGAGGCGCGGGTGTTTGACAGCGACAGCGCAGACGATCTTGAAAATTTGATAGACGACAAAACGCGCGCGATATTTTTCGAGACGCTATCAAATCCGCAAATCGCAATCCCGAATTTTAAAAAAATCGTCGAGATCGCGGACAAGCACGGCGTCGTAACGATCGCAGATAACACCGTGCCTACGCCGATCATTTTCCAACCGCTAAATCACGGCGTAGACGTCGTCGTGCATAGCGCGAGCAAATATATCTGCGGCCAAGGCCTAAGCCTAGCGGGCGCAGTCGTAGCTAGCAAAAATTTAAACGCCAAACTAGTCGGCAACGCCAGATACGCGCACTTTAACGAGCCTGACGAGAGCTATCACGGCCTAGTTTATGCGCAGATGGCGGATAAATTTGACATCTATACGCTGCGCATGAGAGTGGCTTTGGTGCGCGATATAGGCGCTACGATCTCGCCTTTTAACTCCTGGCAGCTCATACAGGGGCTTGAGACATTAAGCGTTCGTATCGAGAGGCACTCGCGAAATGCACGCAAAATAGCCGAGTTTTTAGACTCGCACAAATACGTAAAACGCGTAACCTACCCTGCGCTAAAAAGCGATCCCGAGCACGAAAAAGCCCAAAAATACTTTGCTGGCGGCATGGCTAGCGGGCTAATGTGCTTTGAAACCGATAGCTTTGAACGCGCCGTAAAGATGCTGGGCAAGGTAAAGCTATTTAAAATCGTCGTAAATATCGGCGACTCAAAGTCGCTCATCACGCACCCGGCCTCAACTACGCATCAGCAGCTCTCAAGCGAGGAGCTAACGAAGGCAGGCATAACAAAGGAGCTAATCAGAATAAGCGTCGGCCTAGAAAACGCGGA
>CALISV010000068.1 GCA_938041615.1 uncultured Campylobacter sp.
CGCCGAAAGAAAACGCCGACTTTGTGCTAGCAAATACCGACGGCTACATTATCGGCGAGGTCGTAAAAGGCGCGGGTGCACAGCTGGTTTAAATGATAGATTTAACTTTGACTCGTAAATACATTGCGAGTCAAAGATTTATTTAGGGTAGCAAATTTACACTGTTTGCCGTATGATTTTACAAAAACTATCACTAAATTTATTTACTCTTTTGATTAGACTTTTCGTTAGTCGATTTTTATTTTTATTTGTTTGCAAAATACGTTTTAAATCCCGAATATAGTGCCAAATTTAATAAAACTAACGTTAGCATTTGTTGGTTTTACAAGCTAAATGTTAGCCTGCAAATCAAACCAACATAAAATAATTTCACTCAAATTTAATATAACTCTAAATCCTAAATATTAAGTAAAAATATTAAAGTATAAATTTAATGCTTCTTGGCTAGAATTTGGCAAATTTAAATATGAAGGACGGGCGATGAGTATAAATTTAGATAGACTTAAGGCGCTTTTTAGCGAGATAAACGCCGTAAACGACGAGAGCTTTGGCGGCGGGATGAGCCGCCTAGCCTACACGCGCGAGGATAAGGCCGCCAGAGAGCTATTTATCGCGCGCTGTAAAGAAGCGGGACTAAAAGTACGCATAGACACGATCGGAAATATCTTCGCCAGGCGCGAAGGCACCCAGCCCGAGCTGCCGGCGATAGCGTTTGGCTCACATCTAGACACCGTGATAAACGGCGGCGAATTTGACGGGATTTTGGGCGTTTTAGGCGGACTAGAGCTGATTAGAACGCTAAACGACGAGGGCGTGCAGACGTGCAGACCGCTTGAGCTAGTCGTCTTTGAGTGCGAGGAGTCGAGTAGATTTAACATCGCGACGCTCGGTAGTAAGGTCATGTGCGGCAAGCTTGGTTTTGAAAAACTAAAAGATGTGCGCGACTTTCAGGGGCGCGCTACCAGCGAGATCTTTGCTGAGTTTGGCATCGATCTAGCAAGCATCGAAAAGGCTAAAAATTTGACGCCAAACTACGAGAGTTTCTTTGAGCTGCATATCGAGCAAGGGCCACTACTAGATAACGAAAACATCCAAATCGGCGTAGTGAGCGCCATTGCCGCGCCGCATAGATTTAGCGTGCGCGTGCAGGGCCAGGCTCAGCACTCCGGCACGACCGCGATGAAGTATCGCCACGACGCGCTTTGCGCAGCGGCGCAGATAGTGCTGGCCGTCGAGCACGTCGCGCACAAAAACGCATCAAACGGCGTGGTAGCGACCGCGGGCAACTGCACAGTAAAACCGGGCGTCATGAACGTCGTGCCCGGCGAGACAACGCTACTAATAGACCTGCGCGGCATTGATCTAGTCACGCGAGAGGCGGCATACGAGCAGATCCTAGCCGAAATCTCGCGCATCGAAACCCAGCGCGGCGTCAAATGCGAGATCAAGCAACTAGCATTCGACGAGCCGTGCGCGCTGGACGGCCGACTCATCGAGCTCATCGCCCAAAAAGCCGCGGCTCTCGGGCTTAGCTTTGAGATCATGCTAAGTGGCGCAGGACACGACGCGATGCATATGAGCGCACTTTGTCCGACTGCGATGATTTTCATCCCATCAAAAGACGGCATCAGCCACAATCCAGCAGAATTTTCTAGCTGGAGCGATATCGCTAACGGCGTAAATTTACTAAAAAGCGTGGTTTTAGAAGTTGCAGAAAAGGTTTAAATTTAGCTC
>CALISV010000069.1 GCA_938041615.1 uncultured Campylobacter sp.
TGCGACATTTACGCTGCCGCCGTAAAGCAGCGGCGCGTCCGTCTGCTCGCGGATGAAATTTAATATCTCCTCGATCTGCTCCGCGCTCGCGCTCCTGCCCGTGCCTATCGCCCAGATCGGCTCATAGGCGATCAGCAGCCGCTCGTAGCTAAGGTCGATATTTTTTAGCTGCCCCGCCAAAAACTCCTTCGTGCCACCCGCTTCGTTCACGCTCAAATTTTCGCCGATGCAGTAGACGATCTGCCAGCCCGCCTTTACGGCGAAGTCAAATTTAGCGCGCAAAAGCTCCTCGCTCTCGCCAAGCTCTCGCCGTTCGGAGTGTCCGATCAGCACGCTTTTTACGCCAAACTCGTCCAGCATCGCCTTGCCGATCTCGCCGGTGTAAGCGCCGCTTTCGCACGGGTAGAAATTTTGCGCGCCGAGTTTAAATTTATGAGCCGCAAGATCAAGCGCGCTAAACGGAGGAAATACCGTCACATCGTCGTTTGAGCTTAAATTTGCGTCTAAAATTTGGGCGTACTCTTTAAAGCTCGCTCTGGTGTGATTGCACTTTAAATTTGCTAAAAACCTCACTCCGCAGCCTTTCTAAGCGGTTTTATGCCAGGCAGCTCCTTGCCCTCGATGAGCTCCAGGCTCGCGCCGCCGCCCGTGGAGATAAAGGTCATCTCGTCGGCGTCTCCCGCGCGCTCGACGACGTCGGCCGTATCGCCGCCGCCCACGACCGTAGTCGCGTGAGTGTCGATGATGGCGTGGCTCATTTTGATGCTGCCTTTGCTAAATTTATCCATCTCAAAAACGCCCATCGGCCCGTTCCACCAGATGGTTTGCGCGTCGGCGATGACCTCTTTAAAGAGCCTAATTGACGCCGGCCCGATATCTAGCCCCATCCAGCCGCTCGGTATCTCTTGAGCGGGGACGAATTTCACGGCACTTTCTGCCGAAAAGGTCTGAGCCGCGACGACGTCCACCGGCAGGTAAATTTTAACGCCAAGCTCCCTGCCCTTGCGCAAAATTTCGCGCGCATCATCGATGAGATCCTCTTCAAGCAGCGAGTTTCCGATATTTTCGCCGAGCGATTTTAAAAACGTAAACGCCATGCCGCCGCCGATTATCAGCTTATCCACGCGCGGAAGCAGGTTGTGTAGGGCCTGCAGCTTGCCGCTTACCTTACTGCCGCCCACGACCGCGACGAACGGGCGCGCAGGGTGCTTGATGAGATTTTGGGCGAAATTTATCTCTTTTTGTAACAAAAATCCCGCCGCTTTATGCTTCTCGTCGTAAAATTTAGTGATCGCCTCGACCGAGCTGTGCGCCCTGTGGCAGACGCCAAACGCGTCATTTATATAAAATTCGCCGTATTTAGCGAGCTCGCCGGCTAACGCCTCGTCGTTTTTGGTCTCTCCCTTTTCAAAGCGCAAATTTTCAAGAAGTAAAATTTCGCCAGGTTTTAGCGCGGCGGCTTTAGCTTTGGCGTCCGCGCCGATGACGTCCTCGGCAAATATCACGTCTCTATCAAGCAGCCTTGACAGCCTCTTTGCCACGCCTCGTAGCGAAAATTTCTCCTCAAAGCCGTTTTTCGGGCGTCCTAGGTGGCTAGCCAAAACCACGCTGCAGCCGTTATCTAGGCAGTAGCGGATAGTTGGTATCGCAGAGCGGATACGGCGGTCGTCGGTGATGTTTAAAAACTCGTCCATCGGCACGTTAAAATCGCACCTGACAAATACCTTCGCGCCGCTAAGCTCAAGATCGTTGATCGATAAAATTTCACTCATTTTTCACCCTTTAAATTTACTTCGTAGCCACGATCTTAGCTAGATCGACGAGTCTTGTCGAGTAGCCCCACTCGTTGTCGTACCACGCAAAGACCTTTACCATATCATCAGCGATGACCTGCGTCGTATCGCTGGCTACGATGCTGCTGTATGCGCTCGTGCAAAAGTCGCTGCTAACTCTATAATCGTCATCGACAAATAAAATTCCCTTTAAATTTGACTCCGCAGCCGCTCTAAACGCCTCGTTTATCTCCTCTTTGCTAGCCGGTCTTTTTAAAACCGCCGTTAGATCGACCATCGAGACGTTTGCGACCGGTACGCGCACGCTTTGGCCGTGCATCTTGCCGTTTAGCTCTGGAAGCACTTTAGCGATAGCTTTTGCAGCTCCGGTCGTTGTAGGTCCGATATTTAGCGCTGCAGCGCGCGAACGACGGAAATCTTTAGCCTTAACATCAACTAAGCTTTGGCCGTTTGTGTAGGCGTGGATCGTGGTCATGAGCCCTTTTACGATGCCAAATTTATCGTTTAGCACCTTTGCGACGGGCGCTAGGCCGTTTGTGGTGCAGCTTGCGTTTGAGACGATCGCTTCGCCTGCGTATTTATCGTCGTTTACGCCGACTACAAAGGTCGCCGTGTCGTCTTTTGCCGGGGCACTCATGACGACTTTTTTGACGCCGCGAGCAAGATATGGCTCACATTTTTCAGTGGTCAAAAACTTGCCCGTACACTCCAAAACCACGTCTGCGCCGTAGTCTGCGTAGCTAAGCTCGTTTAGATCTCTTGTTGAAAAAACTCTTATCTTTTTGCCGTTTACTTCTATAAAATCGTCGCTTATCACCTTAACGTCTTGCTTAAATTCGCCGTGCACGCTGTCGTATTTGAGCAGATAGCGCGTCATGTCGCGCGTCGCCGTGTCGTTGATAGCGACAAGCTCAACGTCGTCTCGCTCTAAAATAATACGAGCAGCGCACCTACCGATACGTCCAAAACCGTTGATCGCGATTTTTACCATGTTTAGCTCCTTGTGCTAGATTTTCCGGTCGCCTTAGGGCGCGCGGAAAGGTTATTTTCGTACTTTTAGCTTTTTGCGCGCTAAATTTATCCGTCTCCGCTCGCCGCTAAGCGCGTAAATTTAAGCCGCCATAAAGCCCGCCTTTGCAAATTTGGCCCTCGCTTGCTCGCCAAAAAACGAGCCTTGCGAGCCCAAAAATCCCCAAATTTTACAAAATCTCCATTTAATTTGCGCTTTATCGGCGAATTTTTTGATTTTCAACCAAATTTCACTTCAAATTCGCTAAACTGCACCGAAATTTTAAAGGCAAACTTATGAAAATCGCGCTTTTCGGCGGTAGTTTCGACCCGCCTCATCTCGGGCACGACGCCGCCGTTAAGGCCGCGCTAGAGCAGCTAGACGCGGACAAGCTCATCATCATGCCGACTTTTATCAGCCCGTTTAAGAGCGAGTTTTCGGCCCCGCCGCTGCTTCGGCTAAAGTGGGCGAACGAGGCTTGGGGTGCGCTGCCTAAAGTCTGCGTGAGCGACTACGAGATCGCGCAAAACCGCCCAGTACCGACGATAGAGAGCGTGCGGCATATGCGGCAAATTTATGCTGTGAGCGAGCTTTATCTCATCATCGGCGCCGATCATCTAGCAAGCCTAGACAAATGGCACGAGATAGACGAGCTCTTTAGGCTCACGACTTTCGTCGTAGCTAGCCGCGGTAACGTAGCCGTGCCTGAAAATTTTAAAATTTTAAACATAAATGCGCCCGTTTCGTCATCGCAAATCAGGCAAAATTTGGACAAAAGCCTGATGATACCATGCATAGCGGACGAGGCGGCGAAATTTTATCAAGGAAAAACATGCAAGAAAGAATCGAACGAATCATCAAAATCCTAGACGCCAAAAAGGCCGAAGCCATCGAAGCTATCGACATGAGCGGGCGCGAATACATCGCAAAATGCGTCATCATCGCCACCACGATGGGCGAACGCCACGCCTACTCGCTAACGGACGACCTAAAAGAGGGGCTAAAGGACGAGGGCGAGCAGTTTTTAGGCATCGAAAGCTCCGGCGACTGGGTCGTGATCGATCTAGGCGACATCCTCATCCACCTCATGAGCGCGCAGTACCGTGCCAAATACAACATCGAAGAGTTTTTAAGCAAGCTAAAAGAGGCGAAAGCCTAAGTCAAATTTGGCACGCCGCGCCGGTAACGTCAAATTTGCCTAAAGCATGCAGAGGGCGGCAAATTTGACCAAAGCCACCGCTGCTATAAACGATAAATTTTGCTTGATCTTGCAAAGGCTACGCGCTTGATTATCCGAGGCAAAATCCTACGCGCAGGCTTTTCTTT
>CALISV010000070.1 GCA_938041615.1 uncultured Campylobacter sp.
TAAAATGCGCCCCGATTTTAAATAAATTAAAGGAAAAAAATGGGATTTTTAAGGTTTATTTTCGCGCCGATTGCAGCGATTTTTAGGTTCATAAACACGTATTTTAAGGCGATGCTGTTTTTGCTCATCGTGTTTTTGATATTTTTTAGCGGCGAGCGTGAGAGCATAAATCCGCCCAACCTAACCCAGATCAACCTCTCAGGCGCGATCATGGACGCAAACGAGGCGCTAGAAAAGATCGAGGCAGCGCGCAAGGACGGTAACATCAAGGGCGTACTGCTCTACATCGATAGCCCCGGCGGCGCGCTAGCACCTAGCGTCGAGCTGCACCTAGCGGTCAAAAATCTACGCGCCAAAAAGCCCGTAGTCGCGTATGCGGGCGGATCGATGACGAGCGGGAGCTACTATGCGGGTGCGGGTGCGGACAGGATTTTGGCAAATCCGGGCGCGTTTATCGGCTCGATCGGCGTGATAATGCAAGGTGCCGACGCTAGCGAGCTAGCTGCTAAAATCGGCATATCGCAGCAAGTCGTAAAAGCGGGCGAGTATAAAGAGGCGGGGACGTTTCTGCGTCCGTGGAGCAAAGTCGAGCGCGAGCAGCTGCAAGAGCTCGTAAACGCCAGCTACGAGATGTTTGTGAGTGATGTGGCGGCCGATAGAAATCTAGACGCAAACAAAAGCAAAGAGTGGGCGAACGCGCGGGTATTTCTCGCCAGCGATGCCGCAAAACTCGGGCTCATCGACGAGGTGAGCGATTATTATTCGGCGCGCGCCGAGCTAGAAAAACTAAGCGGCGTGGCCGAGCCCGTCTGGGAAAAGCCGTCCGTCTACGAAAAAGCGATGCAAAAATTTATAAATCAAGGCGCAAACTCGCTAATCTCGGCGTTTTTTGAAACTAAGGCGAGGTAAATTTAAAGGCGCGGCGTGAAAATAATCTCGAAATTTAAAGACAACTACGACTTTATGATCTCAAAATACGGCCTTGACGAGACGCTGGTTTACGACCGCAGAAACTCGACTCTCGTCGTCGCCGATGAGCTATGGAAACTGAGCAAAATAGACAAAATGGATTTTGAAAAGAAACTAGGCGGTTACCGATTTGCGGGCGGTAAATTTATAAATTTAAACAAAACCGACATCAATGATGTGCCGCGCCTGCTACACTCTATCATCTTTATCGGCAAAAAATTAGTTCATATTTTCGCCGCTGATGGCAAGATCTATACCAGCCTCGATCTAAAAGAAACCGATAACAAAACTGGGATCTTGACGTTTAACAACGATTTTCGCGCCTATCCCGTTTCGCAGTTTCGGCAGATAGGCGATCGCGCCACGAGAGAGGATATTTTGCTCGACATAAAATACCCCCCCCCAGACGCCCCATGCGAAAAATCGTTAAAAAACATCGTTCGCGACGGTAAAGCGATAAGCGCAGACGAGATTTTAAATGCGCCGATCGTGCTTTTTAAGATAACGCAAAGCATCCGCACTGTCGCGATAAATCCGCAACTTAGCGCGATGGGGCTTTATCTGGACGCTGATTTCGTCTGGCAAAGCCTAGTAGAGTTTTTATCCACCCAAAAGGATGCCTCCGCCCCAGTAGGCGCGGTCCCAAACGATATAAAAATCGCCGGCAAGGGCTTTGACGTAAAACGCTCGTTTCGTCCGAAGATGAAGTAGTGTAGATAAATTTTGCCTTCTTGCTAGACGACCATTTGGATAAATTTTGCGATGAAATTTGAAACAAACTTCGGTGCGACCAGCCAAGTAAAAACGACTAGCCAATAGATCGGGCGGGTAAATTTGGTCAAATTTTATATAAATTAGACGCAAATTTATAAATTTTGCATACGATAAATAACCGATTTTAAAGCCAAATTTGACGCAGCGAAACACAAACCCTCAACTTTATCGCAACAGAATTTGCTCAAATTTAACGCAATCAAAAACTCGTCAAAGCCAAATTTGAGTGCGAGTTAAAAATGCCAAACCGCTCGCCAACGCTACGCCGCCGTCAAATTTAAACCTCCTCAAGTCCCATCAAAAGCCTGATGGCAAGGTTTGCCTCGTGATTGGCGCAGATCGCCACGCGCGCGGCCATGAGCCCCTGCCCTACGCCAGCAGCGTTTTGCAGGTCGCCGCACAGATAGACGTTTCGCGCAAATTTGACCGTTTTTATGAGATTTGAGCTAAAGTGCCCCGCCATACCAGACGCGCCGACGATCTTTTTGTCCCGCAGGCTCGCACCCGCCTCGTTTACCATCATCGCCTTGCCTGCGACATTGTCAAAGGCCTCGCAGATGACGCCGCACGGCGCGAAAATCTTGGCGACGTTGGCCGCATCTAGCGTAACGTCGTGCGTCACGACCTCGACGAATGGATTTACCTCGGCGATGAGCTCTTTTAGCGCGTCCGTCTTTTTCATGCCGATGTGGCGGACGAAGTACTGCTGGCGGTTTAGGTTGCTAGGCTCCACGACATCAAAGTCGGCCAGCACGAGCTTGGCGACTCCCGTGCGCGCTAGGCTTAGCGCGATATTTGAGCCAAGGCCGCCAAGTCCCGCCACGCCCACGCAGCCGCTAGCTAGCGCCGCGTTTAGCTCAGGGCTGTTTCTGGAGGCGATCATGGCCTTTAGCACTTCGCGTCCAGGCATCACGCCGCGCCTGATAAATACCACATTTACGCCCTCTTTTATCTCTAAATTTTCCTTCGTCGCAAAGCCGTCCAGGATAAAGATATCCGGCTCACTCGCGTTAAATTTAGCTAGAAATTTATACATTTCGCCGTTTTTATCGCCCAGAGCCTCTTTTTTTAGCTCCTCCATCGTATTTGCCGCGACCTTAAATTTCGCTCCGTTTAGCGTTATCTCTTTCATTTTTTTCCTTAAATTTACAAAATCATAGCGCAAATTTGACGCGCTCTAGTCCAAATCCCGCTCAATCCTATACCATCCGTAAACGTCGCCGTCAAGCTCGCCGTGAAATAGCGGCTTAAGTTTTAAATTTAGCCTCACCGCGGGCGCGTCCAAAAGCTCGCTCGAGCGGTAAAGCAGTAGCCATTTTACGCGTTCGTCTAGGGCCTTTAGCGCGTTTTCGCCGCCCTCAAACATCGTTAAGCGCGGCATGAAAGCTTCATTTATGTCGCTTGTTATGTGCACGCTCCTGCCCTCCACGCCAAAAAGCGGTATAGACGCGTCAAACTCCCGCTTGCGCGAGTAGATCATCACGTTTGGATTTTTGCCGCCCTCTATCAGCCTGGTATCGAGCCTCGGGCGGTCGGCGCGGACGGTGGCGCCGCCGATAACTAGCAGCTCGGCCACACTGCGAAGGCGGTGAGAGTGAGTGCGGCTGGCCAAATTTGAGATGATCTTGCTCTGCGCGGTGCCGACTGCGACGCCGTTTGCGCTAAGGGCGAGCTTAAAAAAACTAAAATTCCCCCTCTGCCACGCTAGAAACGGCTCAACCAGATCGTCCGCTTCGCGCCGTAGTACGTCAAATTTTACCGCTACGCCGCCACTTTGCAAGATATGCGCGCCGCCGCTTGCTACGGCGTTTTCGTCGCCTCTAGCGATAACGACTTCGGCAAATTTTAGCCGCTTTAAAAGCTCAGCGCATGGCGGAGTTTTGCCGCGGTGAGCGCAGGGCTCGAGCGTCACGTAGGCCTTGGCGCCTTTTAGCAGATCGCCGTGATTTTGCAGGATGTATTCATACGTGAAATTTGGCTCCAAGTCCGCGTTTTCAAGCTCGGCAGCACTTTCAAATTTGACGCCCAAAGCCGCGTTGTAGTCTCGTAAAAAATCCCTTAAAAATGCCTCGCTTTTTTCGCAGAGCGCCAATAAAATCGCGCTTGGCTCCGCGTGCAAAAAGCCCGCTCTTTTATGAGCGGCGACTGAAAGCAACCTACCGCCGGCATCCAAAACCGTACAACCGACGGCTGGGTTTGGGTAGGTTAAAATTTGAAACTCCCAAGCCTTTTTTATGGCTAGAGACATGTAAAATTCGTCGTTTATCATCGCTTTTGCCTAGTTAAATTTGGGGTATTATACTAAAATTTGCGCGGCTAATTTTTAAATTTGACGCCCGTATTTTATTTGCTTGCCCGTCAAACCCGTACCTTTACGACGTCAAATTCGTCTGGTTTGTATTATTAACGCTGCACGGATAAGAGCTTTATAAAGTTGGTATTTTGAGTAAGGGTAAAGCGATGCGGGTTTTGCCGATAAATTTAAATGTAAAGTAGTCGCACCGAAGCAAATTTAAACTCGCTTCGGCACGTAACCGCAAATTTAGCGGCGGGAAAGGTAGTTGGTATCGTAGTTGTTGTTGATGAAGTCTTGGTTCTCCATCATCGCGATGTGAAAATCGCGCGTGGTCTTGATGCCGCCGATGATGAGCTGCTCGAGCGTCACCTTCATCTTGTGGATGGCTCTGTTTCTATCGGTGTCCCAGACGATGAGCTTGCCGATCATACTGTCGTAGTACGGCGGGATCGAGTAGTCCTGATAGATGTGGCTATCCATGCGCACGTTTCGGCCGCCCGGGCAGACGTATTTGGTTATCTTGCCGGGACTTGGCGTAAATGTATTTGGATCCTCGGCCGTGATGCGGCACTCGATGGCGTGGCCTTTTAGCGTGATGCTTTCTTGCGGCGGTAGCGCCTCACCCTCGGCTACTTTTATCATCAGTTCAATGATGTCTAGGCCGCTAACCATCTCGCTCACGCAGTGCTCGACTTGCAGGCGCGTATTCATCTCGATGAAGTAGAAATTTAGATCCTTATCGACCAAAAACTCAAACGTTCCCGCTCCCTCGTAGTCGATCGCTTTTGCCGCGCGGATCGCCGTTTCGTGCAGTCTAGCGCGAATGTCGTCGTCTAGTAGGATCGCAGGACTCTCCTCGATCAGCTTTTGGTGGCGGCGCTGCATAGAGCAGTCGCGCTCGCCGATGTGCAGGACGTTGCCGTGACTATCGCCGATAACCTGAACCTCGATGTGGCGCGGGTTTAGGATGTATTTTTCCATATACATCGTTCCGTCGCCAAACGCGCTCATCGCCTCGCTCTCAGCCGACCAAAACGCCTTTTCGATATCCTCTTCGCGCTCTACCACGCGCATACCGCGTCCGCCGCCGCCGGCTGCAGCTTTTAGGATAACCGGGTAGCCGATTTTTTTCGCTAGCTCTTTGGCTGCTTTAGTATCGGCCACTGCGCCGTCAGAGCCCGGGATAACTGGTACGCCGGCGCGCTGCATCATCTGCTTTGCTTTGCTTTTGTCGCTCATTAGCGCCATCGCAGCTACGCTAGGTCCGATAAATTTTAGCTTGTGATGCGAGCAAATTTCGACGAAATTTTGATTTTCGCTGAGAAATCCGTAGCCCGGAAATATCGCGTCGGCTTCGCTGATTTCGGCCGCGCTGATTATGGCCGGGATATTTAGGTAGCTGTCGCTTGAGCGCTCCTTGCCGATGCAAATCGCCACGTCGGCGTATTTGACGTAGAGCGCGTCTTTATCGGCCGTGGAGTAGACCACGACGGCTTCTTTACCCATTTCCTTTATCGTTCGCAAGGCTCGCAGCGCGATTTCGCCGCGATTTGCGATTAAAATTCTTTTTATTTCCATCAAATTTTCTCCACGCCAAATAGCGGCAAGCCAAACTCGACCGGCTGACCGTCTGATACGAGCAGCTCGGTGATCTGGCAGTCAAATTCGGCCTCGATCTCGTTCATTATCTTCATCGCTTCTATGATACCAACGACGTCACCTTTTCTCACGCGCTGGCCTACTTTAACAAACGGCGCCGCGCCGGGGCTTGGAGCAGCGTAGAAAGTACCGACCATAGGCGATTTTATGCTGTCTTTTGGAGAATTAGCAGGAGCTTTGACCTCTGAGCTTACCACGACGTTTACCGGAGTCGGAGTAGGGGCGGGAGCTTGGACGACGGGCTTTGGCAGCTCGCAGCAGTCGGCGAATTTTTCAAGCTCGACCTCAAAATCCCCGCTTTTTACTTTTATGCGGTTCATATCCATCTCGTTAAAAAACTCGATCAGCTCTTTTATGTCTTCTTTTTTCATAGAAATTTCTCCTAAATAGTTAAAGTTCAAAACTTCTTATTGTAGCAAAAAATTGATAAATTTGGGCATTTTTCGGGTTTTTAGTTAGTTTGAAAATATGATTTAATCGTAAAGCCAAGTCGAGCTCCACGATTAAATTTAACCAAAATTGCTAGAATAGAAAATTTTGCTCGCAAAGTCTTGCTATTCGAAATACATCAGGGTGCATTTCCCATGCAGCTGCAGGCACTTTTACTCCGTTACTTGCGCACTTTCCGCCCAGAAGCTTGCCGTTTTTAAAGTTAAGCGTTACGCTTAGTCCACCATTTTCTTTATACACTTTCGCTTCGCCGTTTAGAACTCCGTTTACGGTATTTATCGTAGCCTTTACCTTACCACTACTATAAAACATTCCGCTTTCACCGTCCACTAGTTTATTGTTTTTATAAAAAACCGAGTATTCTAACTGCCCGTTTTCATAAAACCCCTTTTGCTCACCGTTAGATATATCATCCTCGACAGTATCCATAAATTTAAGCCTTCCCGTGCTTGGATAGTACTCTTTTACGATACCGTTTATTTTGTTATTTTTATACGGAGTTTCTTTTACCAGGACTTTACCCTGATACTCTTTTATGACACAGCCCTGCATTTTATCCAGCTTGGTTTCGCAAATTTTATCATTTGAACTCGCAACCATCAGCGCAACAGCCAAAAGTATTATTCTTTTCATTTTTTACCCCCTACTTGTTTGTCTCATATTTAAAATCACCGCCATCAGTACTTATGACGATCTCTAGCACATCGTTAAATGAGCAACCAAGCTCTATATCAAATCTCTCTCCAAAATTTTTC
>CALISV010000071.1 GCA_938041615.1 uncultured Campylobacter sp.
ATCGTGTTTTACGGGCTTCCGGCAGTCGGCATTACACTTGAGACCTGGACCGCGGCCGTCATCGCCTTTAGCCTAAACGTCGGCGCCTACGCGTCCGAGTCCGTGCGAGCCTCGATCCTATCGGTGCCGCGAGGACAGTGGGAGGCGGCGATGTCGCTAGGCATGACGCAGGCGCAAATTTTACGGCGCATCATCGCGCCCCAAGCCGTGAGGATATCGCTGCCGCCGTTATCAAACACATTTATCGGCCTAGTCAAAGACACCTCGCTCGCCGCGTCCATTACGATGGTGGATATGTTTATGGTCGCTCAGCGTATCGCCGCGCGCACCTTTGAGCCGCTACTACTCTACGTCCTAGCCGCCCTCATCTACCTGGCCGTCTGCACGGCTCTAACCTGGCTGCAAGCAAAACTCGAAAAATTCGTCTCGAGGTACGTGTGATGATAAAATTCACGAATTTAACCAAGGCATTTGGCGATCATACGGTGCTAAATGACATAAGCGTACAGATCTACGAAGGTCAAACGACCGTGATCGTGGGCTCATCAGGATCTGGCAAATCAACCCTGCTGCGCTGCATAAATTTGCTTGAAATCCCACAAAAAGGTGAGCTGGAGCTAGGCGGACAGAGGCTAAATTTCGCAAATAAAATCTCGCAAAAAGAGCTGCTATCTTTTCGCCGTCATACGGGCATGGTGTTTCAAAGCTTTAATCTTTTTCCGCATTTAACGGTGCTACAAAACGTCATCGAGGGGCCGACGCAGGTGCTTGGCATAGACAAACAAAGCGCGACAAATAAGGCTCGCGAACTGCTAAAAATAAGGTCGGACTCAACCAGAAAGAAAACGCCTACCCAAATAGGCTCTCGGGCGGCCAATGCCAACGAACGGCGATCGCGCGAGCTCTTGCGATGGATCCTGCGTTTTTGCTACTAGACGAGCCAACTAGCGCGCTTGATCCCGAGCTGGAGGCCGAGGTTTTTAAGGTCGCAATAGCGCTAGCCAAAGAGAAAAAATCCCTCGTCATCGTCACGCATAATATGAATTTTGCTCGCAAGGTCGCGGATAGGATTTTATTTTTAGATGACGGCAAGATCGCATTTGACGGCAGTGCCGAGGAGTTTTTCGGTAGCGACTCGCCGCGCATAGTCAAATTTATCTCGGCGATGGATATTTAGGGCGGGTGTTTTTGCGAGCTTTTGAATGTCGTTTTGGCTAAATTTTAAAATTTGAGATTTTGCAGCTTAAAAATCAGTTTTTGCTTGCAAGCTAATTTTAAGGCTTTGCTGATTGAAAAGGTAACAGTTTTTTAGATAGGTATGTTCTGGTGTTTTACCAATAAAGACAGTTCGGGTGGTCATGCTTTGGACCTTGTGCATCTTTATATGATTATAGCTTGTGAGCATAGCTAGATAATAATTATTTTTGTTAAATCTAGTTACAACGCGTCCGCACGCATCTTCAAATCGTCCCTAACCACAAGCACAGCTGTTCTTCTTTATAAGTTTACTGGATCACGCTTGTTTTTTAGTAGCTTGCCTAGTTATGGCACATTTAAATGGGTTTTTGCGGTAGCAAGCAATTAAAACACAAAACAACACTAATAAAAAGTGGATAAATTTAAGCAAAAATCATAAGCTTGAAGCCAGAGAATATGAGTATATCTTGATATGGCAATGCTTTATTACAATCACAAAAGCCACAAAAAGACATCAAATTTGATGATTCTATTGGCATGGCTATAAAGTAGCAGTTTAGTCTGTTTGATAATATAGAATTTTACCGCGCAATTTGAAAAAAGATAACCAAAAGCATAACATTATTTCTATACTTACTCGTCA
>CALISV010000072.1 GCA_938041615.1 uncultured Campylobacter sp.
CGGTGATTGTTTTATCTTTTTCTAGCTTTTTTACCTCGTCGTTAGCGTCTTTTCTGATGTTTCTGATGCTGACTTTGGCTTTTTCGCCAAATGCTTTGGCGTGCTTGGCGTTTTCTTGGCGTTGCTCGACCGTCATCGGAGGGAAAAATAGCTTCACGCTCTCGCCGTCGTTGTTCGGATTTACGCCGATATTTGCCGCAGAGATCGCTGCGGTGATGGTTTTTAGCATCGGTTTTTCCCACGGCGTGATGCTTATGGTGCTAGCATCGCTCGTTAGCACGGTGGCGACTTGGTTTAGCGGGGTTTGGCTACCGTAATAATCCACGTAAATATTATCGACTATGCTTATATTTACCTTGCCCGTGCGAAGCGTGCTAAAGTCACGTTTTAGGCCCTCTATGCACTTGTCGCTATGCTCTTTTTGTTTTTTGTAAATTTCATTCAGCATTTATATCCTTTACTAAAATTTTTGTCGTCGTTTTTCCGTTTACCTTAAGGCTCATTCTTACTTTATATCGGTCGATCGGCTTGTTAAATTTAAGCATCATCTGCCCGTTTTCAAGCTTGACTTTTTTTGTTTTTTGCCCTGTCATCGAGAAGTATCCGTGCGTCGCATTCTCTTCGGTTTTGATGATGATTTCGCTAATTTTATTGTCTTTTGGATAGTCTTGCGGCAGCATCCATTCGGCTTTTAAAAATTTACTCGCAAGCGCAGACGGTAGGTGAGTACCATTCATCGCAGGGATTCTGTCTAGTTCGTGCAGATCGCTATTTGCTGCGACCGCGCCGGAGTTTTGGCTCAGTATTACCTCGATACCGTGCTCAATTGCTACATCGCGCACCCTGTCGTTATATTCGCCGAAAGGATAAGCAAAATAGCGCGGCTTGTAACCCATATTTTTTTCAAATTTGCTTATGCCGTCCTCAAAATCGTTTTTTAGTTTCTCTTCGTTAAGCCCGACCATATGTAGGTGACCGTAGGAGTGATAGCCGACTTCGCCGTATTTTTCGATCTCTTTGATCTGCTCAAAGGTCATAAAGTCGCCGTATTTTCGCGCGGTGGCCTCGACGTAGATCATCAGCGCAAACGGATATCCGTACTCTAAAAATACCGGTAAGCCTTTTTCGTAAAAGCTTTTGTAGCCGTCGTCTACCGTTAAAACGACCCAATTATCAGATACTGGCTCGCCGTTTTTTATCGCGTCCACGAGCTTTGAAAGCGGGATGACCTCGTAGCCTTTTTCTTTAAAATACTCAAACTGTTCGCGTAAATTTTTGCTAGAAATGTTGGTGCTCGGGTGCCTGTCGTCGTCAAATCTGTGATAGTTAAAGATATGCGCGTCTGCAAACGCAAACTGCGTCGCCGCAAAAACTGCGAGCGCGGAAACTAATTTTTTCACTAGATTCTCCTTATTTTTGCTCGCTTGTCGGAGCCGCAGGAGCATTAGGGGCTTGCGGAACGACCGCCTCAGGAGCTGCAGGTAGCGACGAAGTATCGACGCTATCAATGAGAGATTTACTGCTTTGCGTGTTGTAAACGTAGCTTAGCGCTAGGGTGTTTAGGATAAATAAAACGCCCACGACGAAGGTAAATTTAGCCAAAAATCCAGCTGGTCCTTTTGCGCCAAATAGGCTTTCGTTGCTGCCACTATACGCGCCTAGTCCGATAGAGGAGCTTTTCTGAAGCAAAACGGCGATCGTCAAAACTACCGCGAAAATAAACTGCAATACTAAAAAAAGCGAATCCATAAAAATCCTTTTAAATTTTCGAAATTAGTCGCGATTATACTAAAAAAGTTTTGAATTTGGGTTAAATTTCTTTTTCTATCTCATAAAGTTCGTAGCGCACGGTTTTAAAAATCTCGGAAATTTTAACGTCGATGAGCTTAAAACACTCCTCTAAAACCCTTGCGCTTTCTTGCGCGCGTTTGATGTTGGCGGTTTGTAAATCGTCCAAATTTAGGCGAATTTGCTCCTCCTTTAGGCTTGGTTTTAGCACGTCGTTTGCGGCGTCGCGAAATTTTATAAATTCCTTTTGCGGGATTTTTGCCTTGTGGCGGAGAGTTTTTATTTTTTTAGCGAGGGCTAGGTCGTCAAAGCCGTAACGTCTGACGTCCTCGACGACTCTAAGCCCTTCTTTTAAGCGGTTTAAATTTGCGTCTATTACGCGGTAGAGCCGCTCTTCGTTAGTCATCTCTACTAAAAATGCCTAAAATTTGAAGTAAAGAAACGAATAGATTAACGAAATCAAGATAAAGAGCGACTGCACCCTCGATCGGAGTTTCGTAGTTGCCGCGGATGATATTTTGTGTATCGTAAAGGATATACGCGCTAAATAAAACCGCGCCCACGCTAGCAATCGCAAGCTGTAAGACCGGGCTGTGGAAAAATATATTTATGATCGCAGCCACTAGTAAAACGATAAGCGTGATGAAAAGCATCTTGCCCATCGCGGTAAAGTCGCGTTTGGTGTTCATCGCAAATACGCTAAGTCCGCCAAATGCTACCGTCGTAAGTGTAAAGGCCTGAGCCACTATCGCCGCGCCTCCTGGCATCGAAAAAGTGCGTCCCAAAATAGGCGTAAGCGTAAGTCCGCTAACGAAAGTAAAGGCAAAAAGCAGGATCAAATTTAAGCCCGCTTTGCGTTTGGCAAACATTAAACCGACCAAAAGTCCTAGCTCAAGTATCACAAATAGCCAGTAGTTGCCCGCTACCGTCGCTCCCAGCGAGCTGTAAAGCCCGACGTAAGCTCCGACGCTGGCTGCTAAAAGCGAAGCCGCGAAAAGCTGATAGGTTTGCTTGATAAACGTGCTAAGCGCGCTTTGCGAATATTCGCTCGCAACCTCGTGCTCTCTTGAGTTTGCATAGTTTCTGTCATATAAACTCATTTTTTCTCCTTTTTTAAATTTTGACGCAAATTTAGCCAAAAATAGGTAAATAAAATATAAAAGATCGCTGAATTTGACGTGCGAAAAGCATTTTAAAAAATTTTAACGAACTTTGAAACGTTTTTGATATAATATTTTATAATTTTTTACACGGGAAAGCAGATGCAAGGTATCTTAGACGGCGCAGTTAAATTTATGGAAGAGGATTTTTTGGAGCATAAGGAGCTTTTTGAAAGCCTGGGCGAGAGACAGACGCCGCACACTCTTTTTGTCGGCTGTATCGATTCGCGCGTGGTGCCTAGCCTCATAACAAACACGGTTCCAGGCGACCTAGTAGTCGTGCGAAACATCGCAAACATCGTGCCTCCGTACCGCAAAAGCGAGGAGTTTTTGGCTACGACGTCGGCGATCGAGTACGCCTTGCAAACGCTAAACGTGCAAAACGTCATCATCTGTGGGCATAGCAACTGCGGCGGCTGCGCAGCTTTGTGGATGGACGAGGCTAAATTTAGCAAAACGCCAAACGTTAAGCGCTGGCTAGATCTACTAGAACCCGTAAAAAAGCGCGTGCAAAAGCTTTTCGGCGATAATATCGCAAAAAGAGAGTGGATAACCGAGCGACTTAGCCTTATAAATTCGTTTGAAAATTTACTGAGCTATCCCGACGTCAAGGCTAAATTTAGGGACGGGGAGCTAAAAATTTACGCCTGGCACTACATAATAGAAACGGGCGAAATCTACAACTACAACTTCGTAACAAAGAGCTTTAAACTGCTAGGAGTCGAGAAATGAGAAAAATTTTAGCCGCCGTTTTTGCGCTGTGCTTTAGCTTAAATTTGTTCGCAAATACCGCAAGCGACGATCTAAACGCAACCGACATCCTAAGCGTCGTAAATCAAATCAACGAAGCAAACGCTCAAATCGCCGTTATCAAGGCCCAATCCGCCGAAAATAACGAAACCGCCGATAAAAACGTACTTTTTAAAACCGTTTCGGAGAAAAAAGAAAAGCTAATCGAGCAGATACCCTACCTCATCATGCAAATCGAAATCGACGAGGAGCAAGTGCAAAATTTCAAACAAGAGATGCAGGATCTAGAGACGAAAACCAAAAAGCTAAAAAACTCTAGCAATCAAAATTTATACGTTAAAAACATGCTCGAGCTTGAGCGCATGCGGCTTGACGAGCTGTTTTACTCCTCGCTTTTAAATTTGGAAAATATCTTTAAAGAGGGCGGCAAAGCCGTAAATGTCAAACTTGCCGTCGAAGAGACGCTGCTTAGCTTTCAGACCGAGTTTTACGCGCAGTTTAAGACCTTTAAAGACTCGCTAAGCGAAGAGGTAGCTTTGGCGCATAAAAGCGAGCTAGACGCGCTAGAGGCGCACAAAAAGACGCTT
>CALISV010000073.1 GCA_938041615.1 uncultured Campylobacter sp.
ATTTTATCATTTGCCTCACTTTGAAGAGCTTTTTTAGCGTCTTTTACTTTCATCTCTTTTTTGATGTTTTTGCCGCCGATACCAATTATCTTTATAAAACTCTCTTGCATCTGTGCCATATCAGGCGGTACGTTTGAGCCAGCTTCAAGTGGGTTTTGCTGCACCTCTATCTCGATACTTAGCTCGTCAAGCTCACCATTTCTTAGCCTATTTAGCATTTTGTCATAGCTCTTTGCGTACTCTGCTTGCTTCTCTTCACTTGCACCTTTTGGAAGTGGTGGCAGTAGCTTTGAGACGATCTTTTCTTCGATGTAGGCGTTGATTTTATCTTGATTTTTCTCGCTTTGCTCGTTTTTAACGAGATTATATGATGCCATTGCAAGGTCTCTAACCATGCTTTCAACGTCACGCCCCACAAAGCCAACCTCAGTGTATTTGCTAGCTTCTACCTTGATAAATGGCAACCCCATCATCTTTGAAAGACGCCTTGCGATCTCGGTTTTGCCAACGCCAGTTGAGCCGATCATCAAGATATTTTTTGGCATGATGTCATCTTGCATCGTTTTATCTAGTTTCATCCTGCGGTAGCGGTTTCGTAGCGCGATGGCGATGATCTTTTTGGCGTCCTTTTGCCCGATGACGTAATCGTCTAAAAATTTTACTATCTCTTTTGGGGTTAAATTCATCTTTTCTCTATTCTAAAACGTAGGTTTTTATATTCGTGTTCGTGTAAATGCAAATTTCGCCCGCGATCTTTAGACTCTCTTTTACGAGCTCCTCTTCGTCGATCTGAGCAAATTTATCCAGAGCTCTGGCTGCGGATAGGGCGTAGTTGCCGCCGCTTCCGATGGCGGCTATCTTGCCGTCTTCGGGCTCTACGACGTCGCCCGTTCCGCTTAAAAGGAAAATTTTCTCTCTATCAAGCACCAGCATCATGGCTTCTAGCTTGCGCAGGTATTTATCCTTGCGCCACTCTTTGCTAAACTCGATCACCGCTTTTAGCAGGTCGCCTTTGGCGTGATCGAGGTTGTTTTCAAACATATCAAAGAGATTAAACGCATCGGCGGTACTGCCGGCAAAGCCCGCTAGGACCTTGCCGCCGTGGATTTTGCGTATTTTTACCGCATTGCCTTTTAGCACCGTGTTGCCAAAGCTCACCTGTCCGTCGCCGCCGATGACCGATTTATTCTTACCTTTGTAGGCTAAAATGGTAGTCGCGTGAAACACTTATTCGCCCTCGACGTCTAGTTTTAGCGTAGCGCGCACGGCGTGGCCGAGCTTGACGTCCACTTCGTAGATGCCCGTAGCTTTTATAGTGTGCGCGAAGTCAAATGCCTTTTTATCAACGACTAGATGATGATTTTTTTCTAGCGCTTCTGAAATTTCATCTTTCGTCACTGCGCCAAATAGCGCGCCGTTTGCTCCGAGCGGCTTTTTAACCTTGAGCGTGATTTTTTCGATCTCGGATTTTAGCTTTTCTATATTTGCGATCTCGTATTTTAGCTCCTCGGCCTTGCGTTTCTGCTCGGCTTCGTACTGGCGCAAAACATCTGGGGTTGCAGCTTTAGCAAAGCCTTTGCCGATTAGGAAGTTATTGCCATAGCCTTCTTTTACCTCTTTGATTTCGCCGGCTTTTCCGAGTGATTTTACGTCTTTTATTAGTAGTACTTTCATTTTTATCCTTTATTTAGTTAAATTTACGCCCGTTTTTGCGTCCGATGATAAATCTTAGCGCATTTAGCTTGATAAATCCGTTCGCGTCTTTTTGATCAAACACGCTATCCTCTTCAAACGTGCAAAATGCCTCGCTAAAGAGATTGTCCGTCTTGCTGTCGCGTCCTAGTACGATGATGTTGCCTTTGTAGAGCTCGACTTTGACCGTGCCGTTTACGTTTTCTTGGCTCTTGTCGATGAGCGCTTGCAGCATGATGCGCTCGGGCGACCACCAGTAGCCGTTATAGATGAGCTCGGCGTAGCGAGGCATTAGCTCGTCTTTTAGGTGTGCCGCGCCGCGGTCTAGCGTGATGCTCTCGATCGCGCGGTGAGCTTTTAGCATTATCGTACCGCCAGGAGTTTCGTAGCAGCCGCGGCTTTTCATACCGACCGAGCGGTTTTCGACGAGGTCGAGTCTGCCGATGCCGTGTTTTGCGCCTAGGCGGTTTAGCTCGGCTAGTAGCGCTGCTGGACTCATTTTTTTACCGTTTATGCTAACAGGATCGCCTTTTTCGTAGCCTATTTCTATTATTTCGCTTTCGTTTGGCGCGTCTTTAGGGCTTACCGTCCAGCGCCACATATCAGCTTCTGGAGCGTGAGCAGGGTTTTCAAGCACTAAGCCCTCGTAGCTGATATGGAGTAAATTTGCGTCCATAGAGTAGGGGCTTTTGCCCGGTTTCTTTTCTATTTTGATGCCGTTTTTTTCTGCGTATTTTAGTAGTTTTTCGCGGCTGTTTAGATCCCATTCGCGCCAAGGGGCGATGATAGTTAGGTTATCTCCCAGCGCGTAGTAGCCTAGCTCAAAGCGCACTTGGTCGTTGCCTTTGCCGGTCGCTCCGTGACTCACGCCGTCGGCGCCTACTTTGGCGGCGATCTCGGCTTGTTTTTTAGCTATTAGCGGGCGAGCTATCGAGGTGCCTAGTAGGTATTCGCCCTCGTAAACGGCGTTTGCTCTAAACATCGGAAATACGAAATCCCGCGCAAATTCTTCTTTTAAATCCTCTATAAATATATTTTCGGGTTTTATGCCAAGCTCCAGCGCTTTTTGGCGTGCGGGTTCTAGCTCCTCGCCCTGGCCGATATCGGCGGTAAAGGTCACCACTTCGCATTTATACTCGTCTTGTAGCCATTTTAAAATAATGCTCGTATCAAGTCCGCCAGAATAGGCGAGAACGACTTTTTTCACATCTTTTTTCATTCTCTATCCTTTATATTGAGATGACGCGTATTTTAGCCAAATTTGATTAATTTGTTATAAATATCTCCGCTAAAATCGCGTGCGCTAAACGTCAAATTTACATTAAATTTAATATGTAGCGGCGAGGAATTAAAAATTTAAGCCAAATTTGGCTAAAATCGCCGCCATGAGAGTAGATAAGTTTTTAAATACCGTAAATATCACAAAAAGGCGCGCAGTCAGTGAAGACATGTGTAAAAGCGGCGTCGTGAGCGTAAACGGCGTCGTTGCTAAACCGGCCAAAGAGGTCAAGATCGGCGACGTGATAACGATCAAATTTCTAGCCAAAGAGGCGCGCTACGAGGTACTAGCGATCCCGGAGACCAAAAGCATCCCAAAATCAGCCCAAGCGCTATACGTAAAAGAGCTATGATAGAGCTAAATTTGGGACTTAGCGAGCTTGAGGAGGTGGTAAAAATTTTACCCCAAAGCGGCGTCGTTATATTGCAGGGAAATTTGGCTAGCGGCAAAACGACGTTAGTA
>CALISV010000074.1 GCA_938041615.1 uncultured Campylobacter sp.
GCTGGTATCATGAAATTTTACCTATCAGCCCCCCTAATCTTTTTGCGTGATCAAGCGCCTTTTGCCTCATCAAAGCAAGCTTTGCCTCATCGTGCCTGCTCTGATACGATAGCCCTCCGCTATAAACATATCCTGTAAACTCCATCCCACAAGTATTTGCTAGTGCCTTAAGTGGCGGCAAAAATTCCTCTATGTCATAGCGCTGAAGCGCTTCTTTTTTATAAAGCTCTTCAGGCGAGCCAGAAGTAAATGAAAGCACCAGCTTCTTGCCATGTAGCTTATCTCCCTTGCTACCATGAGAGAAGCCATGAACTAGCACATCTTCAAACCACTTTTGTAAAAGCGATGGCACACCGTACCAGAAAAATGGATAAACAAGCACGATCACATCAGCCTTTACTAGCTTTTCTTGCTCGGCTTTTACATCGATAGAGTAGTTTTTATAAAGCTCGCTTAGTATGTCAAATTTAGCCTCTGGCACGTACTTTTTTAGCTCGCCCAATATAATCTTATTTGCAAAGGAATTTTCAAGGTCAGTGTGACCTGATACGACTAAAATTTCACTCATTTTTACTCCTAAAATTCTTCTTGCGTCTTGCCGGACTCGACCAAAACAAGCGCCAAAGAAAAGACGTTTGCTATCGCGGCGCCGATCGCTAGCGAATACGCCATGTGCGCATTGCCGTTTACCTGAAGCAGCACAAAAGCCGGAATAAGATGCAAGTCGGCTACTAGCGAGCTGGCAAAAAGCTCGGCGGCAAAGACGTTTTTGACGCCGATTTTTAGCAGCGTCGAGATCACGTTTACGCTCGCCGCTACAAATAGCGCAATCTCGTTTTTATCGTATAAAAACCCCGCCGTCGTCGTCAGGCTCATAAGCGCGAAAAATATATAAACAACCTTGCCCCAGTTCATCGCTTCTCCTTATATAGTGCCTTTTTCAAACATCGCGCGTTGCTTGTCTTTCTCTCTTTGTACGCGCGCCTTTTCCGCTTCCATAGCGCGGTATTTCTCCACGCTAAATTTAAACCACAAAAGCATAGGCGCAGCGACGAATATCGAGCTAAGCGTACCGATGACTATGCCCACTATCAGCGCCAAAGAAAATCCGTGTATCATATCTCCGCCGAACAAAAATAGCACGACGACCGTGATGAGCGTGGTGCCCGAGGTGAGTATCGTTCTAGTTAGTGTCGCGGAGACTGATTCGTTTATTATCGTATCAAGATGCGTGCTCTTGCTGGTTTTTATATTCTCTCTAATGCGGTCAAAGACGATGATCGTATCATTTAGCGAGTAGCCCACGACCGTAAGGATCGCCGCGAGAGTGTCTAAATTTACGTCGATAGCAAAAAGACTGATAGCTCCCATCGTAATCACGACGTCGTGAATCTCCGAGGCCACCGCCGCCATCGCAAATCTCCACTCAAATCTAAACGCGATATAGATCAAAATACCAACAAGCGAGATTGCAAGCGCCATCACGCCTTTTTCCCGTAGCTCGTCGCCGACTTTAGGTCCGACCACGTCCGTACGGCGGATCTCAAATTTACCCGTATCTTTTAAAAGCTCGGCTACGCTAGCTCCGACGTCGCTACCTAAATTTGAGTTTGCTCCCGAAAATCTAATCGTAACTTCCTCCGCCGAACCAAATTCCGTAACGCTCGCGTTTTTATAGGCTTCGTCTTTTGCCAAAGCCGCGCGAATTTTATCTAGAGAGACCGCGCTATCGTATTTCACCTGGATGAGCGTACCGCCGGAAAAGTCGATGCCGTAGTTAAAGCCTTTCGTCGCCATCAAAAAAAGCGAACCGAAAAATAGTACGGCAGAGACGGCGAGCGCGATGTAGCGCTTGCTCATAAAATCATAAACATGTGCCTTTGAGAAAAATTGCATTTATACCCTTTTATAACCGAACCAAAACCGCGTGTTACCGCTTTTTTCTATTTTATTTATAATCGTATCAAACATACCGTGAGTACCTAAAATCGCCGTTATCATCGAAGCGATGATACCTATACCCATAGTAACGGCAAAGCCCTTAACAGGTCCCGTACCGTAAGCATAAAGCACGACCGAGGTGATAAGCGTGGTCAAATTTGCGTCTATGATCGCGCTCATCGCGTTTTCGTAGCCCTTTTTCACGCTCGTTGCGATACTGGCCCCGTCGCGCAGCAGCTCTCTGATACGCTCGTTTATGATGACGTTGGCATCGACTGCCATACCGATAGTTAGCACTATACCGGCCATTCCCGGCAGCGTTAGAGCAGCGCCGAACATCGCCATCACGGCGACTAGTATCAAGATATTTGCGACAAGCGCGATATTTGCCAAAATGCCGCTAAATCCGTAATAAGCTATCATAAATAGCACGACCAAAACCGAAGCCGACGCGAGCGCGATCATAGATTGTCTTATACTATCAGCACCCAGGCTCGGTCCTACGCTTCGCTTTTCTAGCATTTTTACGGGAGCCAAAAGAGCGCCGCTTCTAAGTGCGATAGCTACGTCGTGAGCCTCCTCGACGCTAAATCCACCGCTTATCTGACCGCTTCCGCCGCCGATTCTCTCGTTTATCGACGGAGCCGAGTAAACCCTGCCGTCAAGCACGATAGCTAGGCGCTTGCCTACGTTTGCACCGGTAAAATCGCCAAATATCCTAGCTCCCTCGGCGTTTAAAGTAAAGCTGATGATAGGTGCGTTCGTGCGCTGATCAAAGGCGACTCTAGCGTCCGTTAGCATCGCGCCATCAAGGACGGGGATGTTTTTTACGACGTATTTTATCTGCGCATTTTTGACGTCCGGATAGATGATGTCGCCGTAGCTCTCAGCCTCAGCCTCGCTCATAGAGTTTGCCTGCGACTGGCGCTTTTCATCGACGGCCATTAGCTGGAGGTGCGCGGCTTTTGCGATGAGATCGCGAGCGCGCTGCTCATCAGCTGCCGTTTTGATGCCAGGAAGCTCGACTAGGATATTATCCTTGCCCTGCCTTGCGACGGTAGGCTCTGCTAGACCGAACTGATCGAGGCGGTTTCTGATCGTTTCGACCGCTTGGTTTATCGCGTATTCTATCGTCTCGGCCTTCTCGGCGTCGGTTAAGCCGACTGAGTATTTTAGGCCCTCTTTTTGTACGTTAAGACCCTTGATATCTTTTAGCATGCCGTCGATCTTAGCGGCTTCGTCCGCGTCAAGCAGCTCAAAGTCCACCTTATCCTCGCGGATCTTAAAGCTATCAATCAAAACGTCCTCTTTTTTCGCAAAATAGTTCACGCTAGCGGCGATCGACTTGATCTTTGAGTGCACAGCCTCCTCGGTCTCAACGCCAAGAAGCATATGAAGTCCGCCCTGCAAATCAAGCCCTAGACTGATTTTAGATCCGCCTAGCTTGTCCGTAAAAGACGGCGCGGAAAAGATAATGCCGAAAATCAAAGCC
>CALISV010000075.1 GCA_938041615.1 uncultured Campylobacter sp.
TTTCTTCCATTATATCTTCCATCGTAAGAAGCCCCGCCGTGCCGCCGTATTCGTCCACGACTAGAGCGGCCGATATTTGCTGCTTGTTCATCATCACGAGGATTTTAGATATCGAGAGGTTTTCGGGCACGATGACGAATTTACGCACGATACTGTCAAATTCGTGCTTTTTATTACCCAGATCGATTTGCAAGATATCTCTGATATGGATCATGCCTAGTATCGCGTCCTTGCTGCCGTCGATGTATGGGTAGCGCGTGTACTTGGAGTCAAAGATCACTTTGATGTTTTCTTCGTAGCTTTTTTGCTTGTTTATGCAGACCATATCGCGGCGCGGAGTCATGATCTCTTTGGCGACCGTGTCGGAGAAATCGACCGCATTTTTGATGATCTCGGTCTCAAAGCTATCTAAAACGCCGCCTTTTAGGCTCTCGCCCACGATGATTTTTATCTCCTCTTCCGAGTGGGCTAGCTCGCTCTCTTTGGCGGGCTTGATGCCTAAAATTTTAAGCGAAACGCCGGCTAGAAAATCAAAAGTCTTGATAAGCGGCGAGAAAACCACCCAAAATACGTGCAATGGACGCGCGATGGCGAGGACGGCTTTTTCTGATTTTGCGATGGCGACGGACTTTGGTACCAGCTCGCCTAGCACCACGTGCATGAGCGTTATCAGCGTAAACGCGATTGCGAACGCAACGGTATGGACTAAGATATCGCTTAGATTAAAGTATGTTTTTAGCGGTTCCTCGATCAGCCTAGCGACCGCAGGCTCGCCGATCCAGCCAAGAGCCAATGAGCTTAGCGTAATGCCTAGCTGCGTGGCGGAGAGGTAGGTGTCGAGGTTGTTTGACATATCAAGCGCGGTTTTTGCGTTTGGGACTTTGTCCTTGACAAGCTCTTCTAGGCGGGTCTTGCGGACTTTGACGATGGAAAATTCTGATAAGACGAAAAAAGCGTTTAGAAATACGAAGAAAAACGCGAGAGCGATCATAAAAAGCGAGTCGGCGCTACTGGGGTGCAATTAAAATCCTTAAAAAATTAAAATGAAATGCGGCGATTATAGCAGAAAATCGGGAATTTTAAACTGAAAGCGCATTTTTGCCGCCCGCAGCGCGAGCGAGAGCCGCGGAGACTATTTTGCCGCGCTTTGGCGCTTTTAGCGGCGTACGCGCCCTGCTTTCCGTTTAAATTTGAGCGCAAATTTGACCTCTGCGCTAAACTTGTAATACAAATATTGCTTATTTTATGCGAGCTTTGGCTCAAATTTGCGAAATTTATTTAAATTTGAGTCCAAATTTGATGCGCCAAGACCCGCACCGCAAAAATGCTAGCGGTTAAATTTATAAAATTTAAACCAAGTTTACGCCGTCAAATTTGTCCGCCGAATTTATAAATGCAAAAATCCTAAAACTGCGGTTTGCCGCCGTTTGCCTTCGCGCCGTTTACGAAGTCGATCGCTATCTTTTGGCAGGCCTTTTTGTCCTTTTTCTCAAGGCACAAAGTCTCAAGCTCATCGCGGCTCATACCTTTGTAATCAGCCACCGTTTTGGTCGTCCCGCCCATATAAAGCCACGCAAGAAAACCCAAAATAAACAGGATAAAAATTAGTCTCGCCACGCCCGCTCCTTTGTAAATTTATCTTAATGATACAGCGGCGGCGGTTAAATTTGGCTTGATTTTGCGCTAAATTTGACGAGGTTCGGCGCTTAAATTTAAAAAATAGTCTCGCGGTAAAAATCGCCGCGAAACCCGGTAAAACGATGGCCGCGGCGTTGATAAATTTTACGCCGAACTCGCTAAATTATTTTACCTTTTTGCCGTTTTTATAGCTGGCAAAAATTTCGCTCGTGCCATCCTTTTTAAACGCAATCACATCGTAGTCCTCGACGATGCCGCCCTGCTCCATGCCGGGGCTTCCCAGCGGCATGCCGGGCACCGAGATGCCCACTACGTCGGCCGGTTTGGCGGCTAAAAGCGCCTTTATCTCTTCAGCCGGCACGTGCCCCTCTATAGCGTAACCTCCGACTATACCGGTGTGGCAGCTAGATAGCTCCGGCGGAACGCCGTATTTGTTTTTCGTTTCGATTATCGCGTTTGTTTTGTGTTCTACGATCTCAAAGCCGCTTTTTTTCATTATCTCGCCCCACTTTCCGCAACAACCGCAGTCCGGGCTTTTATAAACTTCGATCGTCTCGCCTCCCAGAGCCGCCGACGCAAGCGCCGTAAGTAGCGCAAATCCCAAAATAGCCTTTTTCATTTTCATCCTTTGTAAAAAATTCGCCGGATTTTAACGTAATACGCATAACAGTAATCTAACGCGCATAAATTTAGCGGGGTTTTGCTATACTTTGCGACTAAATCTCAAATTTAAAGGCAAATAGATGTTTTCGTCGTTTTTCGCGAGCAAAAAATGGGTGCAGTGGGCGCACCTGGGCGTGATATTGATACTAGCTCTTACCTACGCGCAGGTGCAGCTAACGGTAGCGATAAACGAGTGGTACAAGGGCTTTTACGATATATTGCAAGACGTCAAAAACCACACGGTGGGGGACTTTTGGACGGCGATCGAGATTTTTGCCGCGCTAGCGTTTCCTTTCGTGCTACTGGGTACGGCGATATCGTATTTTACGCGCGTTTGGACGTTTAGGTGGCGAGAGGCTATGACCTTTAGCTATATCGCCTACTGGAAAAAGACGCCGCGCGATGTCGAGGGCAGCTCGCAGCGTATCCAGGAGGACATCTACCGCTTCGCCAAAATAGTCGAGGACTTAGGCGTTACGGTAGTAGACGCGGTTATGACGCTAGCGGCTTTCGTTCCTATACTCTGGATTCTTAGCGCGCAGATAAAAGTGCCCTTTATGGAGGGCGTCGCGGGTTCGCTCGTGTGGATCGCGGTAGCTACCAGCGCCGGAGGCCTCGTCGTATCATGGTTTGTAGGTATCAAGCTACCCGGCCTTGAGTACAACAACCAAAAAGTCGAAGCCGCATTTAGAAAAGAGCTCGTCTACGCCGAGGACGACAAGCAAAACTACGGCGATACGCGCAAACTAGAAGAGCTTTTTAAAAAGATAAAATTTAACTTCGGCAGGCTCTTTTTGCACTATGGATATTTCGACGTTTGGAAATACTTTTTCTCGCAAAGTATGATCATCGTCCCGCTCATAGCCCTAGGCCCTAGCGTGCTAACGGGCGCGATAACGCTAGGCGTGATGATGCAAGTCGTAAACGCCTTTTCCAAGGTGCGCGAGAGTTTGTCGATATTTATAAGAAACTGGACGACCATCACCGAGCTACGCTCCATCCACAAGCGTTTGAAAGAATTTGAAACAAATATCGGCTACAAAGGCACGAAAAACGAGAACAACGAGGGGCTGGGGCTTGATATTTTCGCCTACTGGGCGATCACGATCGCAGCCTTTGCGATATATTTAAAGCTAATGGAATTTAGCATGTAAACCGCGGCGTATACTAGCGGCCGCTCAAATTTAGCTTTGACTCGGACGTAAATTTGACGGCTCGCTCGGCTGAAAATTCGGCAAATTTAACAAACTCGCGGCTTTTTTTAAATTTGACGCCTTGCGGGCGGCGATCAAATTCGAGCTTGCGAGTCGCGTCCCAGCCGCCTAAACCAAGCTGGTAAAATTTGCCGAATTTGACCCGAATACTCAAAATGCGGATCCGTTTAAACCAGCCCAAACGGAGCAATTTACGCCGTCAAATTTCAAAAACGCAAATTTACCCGCCGTTTCTTTACAAATTTGACGCCGTTAAGCCAAATTTAAACGCCTATTTACGAATTTATAGCTGTTTTAGCGGTATAATCGCCAAAATCTCGCAAAGGATGAAAAATGACGATAAGAAAAATTATTTTGCTCGCCGTGTTTACCGCGACGATGCTAACGGGCTGCTTCACCAGCTCGACTAGCGGCGGAGCTCTGGGCGAAAACAGACGCCAGATGTTTCTAGTCGGCGAACAGGAGATGAACGAGGCCGCGGCCAAAGCCTACGTAGAGACGCTTAGCGGCGCGCGCAAAAAAGGCGCGCTAAACATCGATCCCGTGATGACAAAAAGAGTGCAAGACGTCGCCAAGCGGCTCATCGCGCAGGTCGGAGCATTTAGAGAGGACGCGCTCAAGTGGAAATGGGAAGTAAACGTGATCGACGAAAACACGATAAACGCGTGGTGTATGCCTGGCGGCCGCATCGTCGTTTATAGCGGCATCATCAAAAATCTCTCGCTCACAAACGGCGAGCTAGCCGCCGTCATGGGGCACGAGATCGCGCACGCGCTGCGCGAGCATAGCCGCGAGCAGGCCAGCACGGATATGCTCAAAAACGTTGGCATTTTCGCCGTTTCGCAGGCTGCAGGACTGGGCGATCTAGCTACCGGCGCCATAAATATGGCCGCTCAGTACACCATCTCGCTGCCGTTTTCTCGCTCCCACGAGCGCGAGGCCGACCACATCGGTACGGAGCTCATGGCGCGCGCGGGCTACGATCCTAAAGAGGCGGTAAACGTCTGGGTAAAAATGTCCAAAAAAAGCGGCGGTAGCGTGCCCGAGATACTAAGCACCCACCCCTCAAACGAGAGCCGTATAGCCGATCTACGCGAGGTTGCGGCAAAGCTAGAGCCAGTATATCTGCAAGCCAAAAAGTAAAATTTAGCTTGCCTAGCGGCTCTTTAAACGCTTGCGACTAGCTTGTTTAAGGCAGCAGGCGAGCGTTTTAATATATTTTACGAACCGCAAAATCCGCCGAGTGCTAAATTTAAACGATTAGATTTTAAATTTACCGCTTTAGCTTCGGCTTTTTGATTTGCTTTAAAAGCGGCAAATTTATTTTTACTTATGATTTTTGCTTTAGTCTTATTTTTGGTCGTCTAATTTGCTAGTAATTTTATAAATTTGCGTCGAATTTGTCCGCACATGCGAATAGTTGGCGTTAAATTTACGATTGCCGTCTATGTCAAATTTGCTTTATGCGATTTTGGTTTGCACAAAACCCTGCATCAAAGTCGCTCCGTCGGCGAAAATTTGACGCGCTCATTTTACTTTGCCGTGCTGCTTTTGCTTGCGTCGCATGGACGATTTTTTCTTTGCTGTTCTAGCCAAATTTAACAACCTGCACCAATTTTATAGTATATTTGCGCCGTTAAACGCCGTAAATATATCGCTAACCAATCTCCCGCATCGCATCGAGCCGTTTTAAAAACAGTTCCACCTTTCGTAACTGAGCCGCATCTAGCACCCTGCCCGAGTAAAAATACTCCACGCTGTTGCCGTTTGGATAGTAAATTTTACCACAGTTTTTACCATCCGCTTTCGCGTCAAATTTAGCCGCCCGCGAGGGCAAATCCTCGCCGTGCGCAAGCTTTAGCCCTCCGCCCAGCTCGCTTGCAAGGCGGTTTAGCGTGCCGTCTATGCCATCGATGATACGCACGTGCGGCGGCAAAATCTCGCGCAAAACGTCCTTAAAATAGTTAAAATGCGTGCAACCAAGCACGAGCGAGCCCAGGCGCTCAAGCTCAAATTTGGCTAACTCCTGGCGCAGATACGCCCGAACCGCAGGCGTGTCAAACTCCAAATCCTGCGCAAACTCCACGAGGCGCGGTAACGCCAGGCTCCACGTCTCGCACTCCAGCCGCCCCACGAGGCGCGCGAGCTTTTCGCCCGCGATCGTTAGCGGCGTGGCGATGAGCAGCGTCGGGCGCGCGCCGAAGCTGTCCGCGGCGAGCTTGACGGCGGGCTCCATGCCGATGACCGGCACGCTAAATGCGCCGCGAAGCTCCGAGATAGCCGCGCTCGTGGCGGTGTTGCAAGCAACCACGACCGCGTCCGCGCCGCGCGAGACCAAAAACCCCACCGCATCAAGGCTCAACCGCACGATCTCGGCCCTGCTTTTCGTGCCGTAGGGGACGTGATCCTCGTCGGCAAAATACAAAAACTCCGCTCCGCTAAACCGCCGCAGAGCCTCGGCGAGCACGCTCAGCCCGCCGATACCCGAGTCAAAAAACGCTATTTTCAAATCTTTATCCAAGGTTAAATTTAAAAAGAGATTATAACTCAAATTTACGGCGATTTCGCCTTTGGGCGTAAATTTGGCTTTTTAGGGCGGCTAGATCCGCGCCTTTATCGACGTACAAATTTGACGTTTTCGTTGCTGTTTTTAATCAAATTTGGCGTAAAATCGGCTAAATTTAAAAAGGATTCAAAGTGCAAGAAAATCTCGCCGATGCAAAATACGAGATCTCGCGCGCCGTCAAGGCCGATCTAGCCGCTATCACGCGCATTTATAACGCAAGCG
>CALISV010000076.1 GCA_938041615.1 uncultured Campylobacter sp.
GCATCGGCGGCGACCGCTTTTCAAACAGAGAAAAAAGGCTACCCGAAGCTAGCGGGCGCAAGTGGTTTGAGTGCGATATCGGATACCGCGGAGGGCGACGCGGAGCCCAGCGTATCGTGTTTTCTAGCGACGGGCTGATCTACTACACGCCCGATCATTACGAGAACTTTTATCTACTTTATGAGCGGAGGCGGCAGTGAAAATCATAACTCTAAACGGCGCGAAAATGCGCGAGAAAACGGCGGCCTTTGAGTATCTGGCGCGAAAATTCGGCCTTGACCACGAGGTAAAAAACCTCGACGCGCTTTACGACGCGCTCGGCGAGATAAATGAACCAACACAGATAAATCTAAAAAATCGTGCCGCACTTGCCTCGCTAGAGGGCTATGCGGACGATCTGATCGCCGTTTTTACCGACCTTGCGGAGGAAAACGAGCGCGTAAAATTTGAGATTTTATCTTGAGTTTTTTTCTTTTTGTGCGATGAAATTTGGCTTAAATTTTCATGGTTTTTAGGCGTCGTAGTTTTTAAATTTTAACTAACCAAAGCTCGCACGCGGTAAAATTTGAGAGCGTTTTACTGCGACGCGGATACGCGAGGCTCTAACGACTTAATTGTAGGTCAAATTTTTATCCCGTACAAGCTTCCCATTTGCGATAAAATACGCAAAAAGCAGACAATCTAAATCAAATTACATCAAATTTACTCCCGTCTATTTTACGCGCCGTTGCCGCTAGCCTTAACCTGTTTTTAGGCTTTTGATGATATAATTTCTCAAAAATAAGACTTTTGCGGTTTGAGGCGAGGTTTAAAAATCAGCAAATTTAATCAGCTTAAATTTAACGCCTCCAAAAACGCAAATGCTCTAAAATTTATCAAAAAAGGAGCCAAAATGAAAACGCTAGTAGTTTTATCTCACCCAAATTTCGCCGCCTCTCGCCTAAACAAGGCGCTGGCAAACGCCGCTAAAAGCGCAGGCGCCGAGGTTCGCCACCTAGAGGGACTTTACGGCACCGACGCCATTAAAATCGACGTCGCAGCAGAACAGGAGGCGTTTTTGCGCGCCGATCGCATCGTGTTTTTGTTCCCGATGATGGGCTTTAACGTGCCCTCCATGCTAAAGGCCTACATCGACTACGTGCTTAGCCGCGGCTTTGCCTACGGGCAGGGCGCGAAGATCGCGGGCAAACAGCTGCAAATCGCCGTGAGCACGGGCGGCGGGCTAGGCGAATACTCCAAGCACGGCGCGATCAAATTTAGCCTAAACGAGATTTTGCTGCCGCTTCAGTGCTGCGCGGACTTTTGCGAGCTCGTTTACGGGCGGATTTTTGCTAGCTGCGGCGTGGAGCCGGGCGTGCCAGATAGCGCGATAGAGGCGCATGCGGCGAGATTTGCAAAGCTCTTAAACGACGAGCTTGAAGAGCACGAATATCAAATTTAACGAGGCAAAATAGCGCGCTTGCGAGCTCAAATTTGTATTGCTAGCAGCGATTTCCCGTGCGGAGTCGCCGCTTTTCAAATTTAGCCTTAAAAAGATAGCCTCGGATCTAAAGCTAGATGTTAAGCTCGGCGCGTTTTGGCGGTTTTTCGTTGCCGCATTTTGGGGCGACTTTCTAGGCGACCAGACCCGCGCCTTTTTGGCGCTTTGCTTTGGAGCGGGCGCATTTTGCGGCGCGAATCGGTCAAATTTGCGCTATCGTAGCAAGGCTTGTAGCTCGTATATTTTTGACGCGGGCTATGATTTGGATTTTATGAAAATTGATTTTTACAGACTAGGATTTGGTTTTAAATTTAGCTCGTTTCGCCGCATTTTAAAACGGCGCAAATCCTTATAAATTCGGAGTTTTTATGATTTTTGGCAAGATTGATTATCTAAATTTGCTTCCTTTTCACGTATTTTTAAAGCGCTCGCGCCTAAGCTCGCAGGACAAAAAAATCATCGAATTTAAAAAAGGGATGCCTAGCAAACTAAACCGCGACCTGTGCTACCGCAGGATCGATGCAGCCGTGATATCAAGCATCGAAAGCCGCAAAAAACGCTACAAAAAAGTGAGCCTGGGTATTGTCGCAAAAGGCGACGTCAAAAGCGTGCTCGTGCGAAAGGGCACCGCCGTGCGTCCCGACCCCGCGTCTGCGAGCTCAAACGCACTAGCCGAAGTACTGGGGCTTGAGGGCGAGGTACTCATCGGCGACCGCGCACTAAAGGCGTATCTGCGGGAGGGCGAGGAGGCGTTTTACGACCTTGGGCGGGCGTGGCGCGAGCGGACGGGCTTGCCGTTTGTTTTCGGGCGATTTTCCTGCGTGAAGGGGCGCGGCGCGTATGAGCGATTGGCGCGCGAGTTTTTGCGAGCAAATGTCAAAATCCCAAACTATATCCTCGCCAAATACGCCCAAACCAGAGGCATCAGCGCGGATGATATCAAATGGTATCTCAAATTTATCAGCTACGAAATCGGCGCGAAAGAGCAAAAGGCGCTGCGGATATTTTTCAAAGAAGTGCGAAAAAACGGACGCACGGCAAAGCTTTTGGCGCGAGACGAGCGGTAAGCGCAAATTTACTCTAGCGCACCGCTTTTTAAATTTGCCTTTTTATCTCGGGCGGTTTTCGTAGTCGCTTCAAATGCCGTATTTTACAGCTTGATCCACCACGCAACGCTAAATTTTAACCTCGCTAAGCGGCGATCGCGTTTTTTAGAAGCTAGCAAGATCACGTCAAATTTGAAATTTGACGGGCAAATTTACGTCCGTTCTCGTCAAATTTCGCCTGCTTAAATTTTAAATTTGCGCCGCCGCGAGCTCAAATTTTATTCGGCCGAATTTATATTTTGGCTTCGTCTTTACGACGAGATTATTTTACTTCAAATTTGAGCTTGAACTAGATTTACTTCGGTTGCCATCTACGTAAATCACCTTGGTTGGGTCATTTTCGTATTTATCTATAAATGCTTCTATTTTATATTGCCTTCTCTCTTCATTTGCCCATTTTATAAAAGCTTTAGCATCCTTAAACGTTGCATTTTCGTCGGGGCAGTGTTTAAAGTAAGAATTTATCGTCTTATCAAATGTTTCTATCATTTTTGGATCTATCGGCTTTGGTTTGTATTTTAAAAGACCATCTTCATATAGTAGCGAATAAGGAGCATATTTGTATTTATTATTGGTTCTTTGTATCTTTTCTTCGGCCTCTTCGTCTCTGCCTTGATTCATTTTATAGATATAGTTTTCTTTATAATCAATCCATCCCTTACGCTTTTTATAGCACTCATCATACGCCTTCTTTAGCTCCTCTTTAGTGGGTTGCCCAGAAACGTTGTTGTCTAGGAGTAAATTTAGCATAGGTTCGTAGTTTGGGATGGTATCTAGCACGGCATAATATGAGTATGTGAAAGGCGAACTATCGTCTCTTAGGCCGGGAAACGAGGAGGGTCTATTTCGAAATCTCGGTTCATATCCGCTAGCAAGAGCAAGCTCGGCCATTTCTACGTAGTCATGACTTACTATATATCCCATAGGTTCGTCCGCGTCTTTTGATTCCGTATTAACTTGATAGTTGTCTTCAAATACTATCTTTACGTCGTCTCCATCTATGATAAGCTTTCGATGTTATTGTAAAACGGAGGATCTATGTAGTACTGCACCGCCTTTACTTCATCAAATTTAACCCCGCTATCAAGTAGCAGCTTAGCGGTCTTTGTGGAGTTGTTTTCTATGGCGTAGGCCAGGGGCGAGAGTTTGTGGTTATCTTGCGCATGAGCGTTTGCGCCCATATCTATCAGCCTTTTTGCCGTGACTTCGTCATCATAAAAGCTAGCGTACATCAAAGGAGTAACACCGTCTATTAGTGGAGAGTCTACGCTAATGTTATTATCTTGCATAAATTTTAAAATTTGATCCGTTTGCTTTGATTTTAAAAGCTTACGGAAATTTTCCGCAAATGTGTCGTCTTTTATCTGCTTATCTATATCCCAGTATCTAAAAGCAAAATCGTCTATCTCCTCTTGCGTTACGTATTTGCTTAGCTCGGAACCAGGGATTATCTTGGTATCGGCGGTAACGACGAAACGGGTGGGGCCGGATAGTTTTTCGTAAATAAAATTTACGAAAACGATGAGGCAAAGAGCGGCGAGGCTAAGTGCGAGTTTGTTCAAATTTATCCCTTAAGTCAAATTTGCGAAATCTTAGCCAAAGGGCGGTTAAATTTGAGTGAAATTGGATGGGAA
>CALISV010000077.1 GCA_938041615.1 uncultured Campylobacter sp.
ACGACGGGAGCGGACTAGTCGTCCGTGACCCGAGTATCCTAGCCGAAAACTACTTTTAAAATCCAGCCGAGCCGGGGAATCCCAAATTTAAATTTGATTGATTTCGCTACTACGCGCATTATACACAAACCAGCTCAAAATCATCACCAAACAAAACGCCCCAAACACCGCAAAAAACGCAAAATTCGCTCGCGCGTAAATTTTGATAAATCCGGCTTCGTTTGCCGTGCTAAAATCAGGCGCAAAAAGGCTCGGGCAAATTTCATTTAGCGGCAGCACAAAAGGAAAGCTAATCTCGCTAACGCCGCTAAAATCGCTCGTGGAGTAATCAAGTCCAAATATCACGCCCAAAAAAATCAAGAAAAATCCTGCGAGCTTGACGCCAAAAACCTTAGGCGCGCACATCGCCACACACACGCCAAACGTCGCAAACAGCGTTGCAAAGCGCAGCTTAACAACAAGCGCGTCCGCAACCGCGCCGCCCAAAAACAGCTCGCACAAGATAAATTTAACCGCCAAAACCGCGAGCAACGCCGCCCAAAACGCCCGCCTTCGCTGCAAGTTGTACACAAAGCAGACAAAGCCCTTGTTTTCGATATTGTAGTCCATTATTTTGCTAGCAGCTCCTTCACCGCCGCCGCCATCGCGTCTACCGAGCCGATCGCCTTCACGTTTATCAGGTATTTGCCGCCGACCACGTACGCAGGCACGCCCTGGATCTTGGCCACGTCGTAGCTATCGTCCCACGCTTTTAAAATTTCTTGCGCGCGCTCGCTAGCTAGTGCCTTGTCATAGTCCACATCGCTCACGCCCGCCGCGCTAAGAGCCGTCTGGATAAATCTCGCCTTGTCCTTGCCGCCGTTAAAATCATCGTCCTTGTCGTGAGTGGCCTTGTAGATCGCAAATTTGGCTTTTTTAAATTTAGATTTGTCGCTAAGCAAACTAACGTCGCTAGCCTCGTCCAAAACGATCATCGCGGCAAAAATTTTGCTCGCCGTTTCGCCTAGCTTGCCCTTGGTTTTTAAGTGATACGGGATAAATTTAACTCCGTCTAGCTCGCTAAAGAGTTTGGGCGTGACGGTTTTATCGAATTTATAGCAGTGCGGACACTCATAGCTAAAGACCTTTACGACGCTGTTTTTAGGCACGTCTAGAGGTTT
>CALISV010000078.1 GCA_938041615.1 uncultured Campylobacter sp.
GTTTTTTAAATTTGCGTTTTTGCGGTGCGGGTTTCGGCGAGCCAAATTTGCAAATTTGAACATGAAACGACAAGGCGAAGTATTTTGCGTTTAGACGAGGTGGGTTTAAATTTTACGATGGGAGCTACCTCGTCGGTAGTGACCAAGCAAAATTTAAACCCAACGACATATAAACCAAAAAGACAAGCCAAAAAAAGCTAAATTTTCAGCCCATTTTCGTACCAGTCTATCTTCCTGGTCAAATACATCACCAGCGCAATCACCGCAAATATCATCACGCTGCCCATCAAAAGCGCGTAGTCCTCGGACTGCAAGATACCGTAGAGCAAGCAGTAGCTAACCCCGTGTACGAGCGCGATAAATACGCCCCATTTGCGAGCCCGAAAGATCGCCGAGCCGTAAAAAAGTATCGTCGCGCACACGGCTGCGGCCGCGACGAGATAGCTAGCTAGGAAGCTAATGTGCTCGGAAAACGAGAGCACGAGCAGGTAAAATAGCACGTCGGCGGCTCCGATGAGTAGGTACTGGATCGGATGGATGCGGACGCGGCTGTAAATTTCGCACAAAAATATCGCCAAAAACGGCACCGCTAAAAACAAGATCGCGTAGGTCACGCAGCGCGCGATGAGCGAGTAGTTGTTTACGGGGCTGATGAAGCTAGCCTCGACGCTCTCCAGCCCCATCTCGCGCCTGCCGTCCATGATCCACGCCTGCGGAACGCCGGTGCTAAGGCCCGAGATCTCCCACTGCGCGTTAAAGCCGCTACTTGTGACTTCGCGCGATTTAGGCAGCCAGCCGCCGCTAAAAGACGGCGAGCTCCACGAGGATTTTACGTCAAATTTATTATCCTGCCCGACGGGAACGAAGCTCGCGCTCTGCCCGCCCTGCATAGATAGCGCGCCCGCTAGCTCAAAGCCGCCGTTTGCTAAATTTGCAGGTAGCTTGTAGTGGATGCTTTGGGCAAAGGGCGAGTATTTAGGCGGCGCAAAAGACTGCGCGAGATCTTGGCCGTTTGCTTTTAGCGCGGGAAATGCGGTAAAGGTCTTTTTGCTGCCCACGCCCAAAATCAGCGTCGCCTCGCTTAGCAAAACGTCGCTTTCTGCGATATTTAGCTGCTCGAAATTTAGCGGCGCAAATTTTGCTTTTAGCGCGACGTCGCCGTTAAAAACGGGCACGCTAAAGATACCGCGCTTTAGATACTGCGGATTTAGCTCGGTCGATAGCTCGTATGACTGCGGCGCTATTATGATCTGCTCGGTTGTCTGCGATACCGCCGCTACGCCGTTTTCGTTGTAGATCGCCGCTTGCTTTTTATACGGCACCGAGATCAAAACGCCCTCGATCCTAAGCGGGCCGCCAACCGGCTGCATGATGGACTCCTCGGCGGTGCGCTTGACGTAGGCGCGGTCAGAGATCATCGAGCTGATGAAACCTAGCGGGATAAGCAGCAGCAAAAGCAGGACGAAAATAATGACGGGCTTCGTCCAAAATCCGCCCCTCACGCTATTTATGATTTTGTTTTCCATTGGATTTCCTTTTGATTTTTTTCACTGCGATTTTAGCCTGAAATCGTAATAAATCGGTAAGAAAGGTTGTAAATTTAGAGCAAATTTGACGACAAATTTAACCGCGTCGCAAGCTGCGCTTTCTAAAATAGCTATAAATCCAAGCGCCAAGCAATAAAACCGCCGCGAGGCAATACATATAAAAGGCCGCGCCGTTTTCATACTCCACGTCCTGCGCGCTAAAAATGGACTGCGACATCTCTGGGTTTCGCGCCGCCTCATCCGCGATCTGCGCCATCACCTCATCATCATACACGTCTAGCGTGATCTTTCGCAGCTCGATGAAATTTGTCCGCTTATCCAGATGCCTGCCGCTGCGACTCGTGACATAAACGCTATGCGAGTAAAAATTTAGATAGTAAAATCCCGCGTCGTCCTTAAAAAGCCTTTCCGAGATCTGCCGCACGGCGCCTTTAAACGGATTGTCGCCCGCCCTTTTTAGCGCGCTTAGCCTGCTGGCGTCTGCGCCAAATTTATAATAAACGTACCAAAATGCGTCCTTGAGCCAGCCCTCGATACCGCTACCACGCGGACGATTTAAAATTTTATCCTTGCTTAGATAAAATATGCCGTTTTTGCTCGCAAACAGCATGTATTCCTGATGCCCGCTCTGAAAATTTAGCGGCGTATAGGGCTCATTTACAGCCTCAAATCTCTCGCCGTCCATAAACACCGCGCCAGTAGCGGGATCAAAAAGAAACTCTATGCCGGCGTTTGGCTCCACGAGATACATCTGCTCGCTAGGCGTGAAATTTAGCCTCTCGCCGCCTTTATAAACGCTGCGTCCGTCGCTTAGCCAATTATCGATCAGGCGAAAGTGCGCGGGTAGCTCGGGGCCGTCTTCGTATATGATTTTTCGCCTTATCTGTTTTAGGTTTTTTGCGTCAGCGCCCGCTAAAATTTTACCCTCGTAAAATACCCGCTCGCCGTCCGTGGCGACGTAAGGGCTCTCCCTCAGAGGCGAGATAGGCGCGCTAGTATCAAGTCTAGCGTAGGGGTAGTTATATTCCTGCGGCCATTTAGAGAGCCCGAAGGCGTGGAAAAATACCTTGTAAATGTAGCTTATCGCGCCGCCCGTGCGCTGCGTGACGTCCGAGCAGAAGTAGCTCACGCGCCCGTCGCTGTAGTATCGCGCGCCGATCTTTTGCGTGCGTGCGGGATCGAGCCCCTTCATCTCGCGAGCGCCGCAAAATACGCGGTTAGCGTCCATGCCGACGTTTGTGTAGGAGTATCTGCCGGTATCAAGCGCGCGAAAGCTCGCCGCGTCCGCGTCGCCCTCTAGCTCGTAGGGAGCGAGGTTCCAAGAGCGTAGATAAATTTTGCCGCCGATGTTGTAGTAATCGCTGCTGCCGATCTTTTGCGCGTCCGCGGGCAGCTCGCGCGAGCGGTCATACACCGATAGCTCATAGATAAAAACGAGCGAGACGAAGAGCGGCACAAAAAGTACCGCAAAGAGCAGCTTTAGCGCCTTTTTATCAAATTTGCTTAAATTATTCGCCTTTTTCATAAGGCAATTATATATCTTGCTAGTTTAAAACGTTAGAAATTTAAAAGCGTTTACGGGGAAATTTTAAAATTTGTCTGTGTTTTTGACCGGGCTATACGAACGTAAAATTGAGATATTTCGAGGCCAAATTTACGCCAAAATGCGGAACGAATTTAACCGAAAGTCGCAAATACCCGCACGCGAAATTTAAGCAAGACGAGCAAAAAACTCGCCCAAATTTGACGCCCAAAAGCGGCAGGCAAATTAAAGCTCATCAAATTTGACGACGAAGCTCAAATTTACCCTCAACCGCGCGAAACGACGCAAGCTCCGCGCAAATTTAACTTAGTATCCGTCAAAATGCTTGGTCTTTGGCAGCACCAAATTTAGCGTGATACCGATAATCGCGCCAAGACCCACGCCGCTAAAGCTCATCGCGCCAAAGTCCAGCACCATGCCGCCGATCGCGCAGACGAAGATGAGCGCGACGATGATCATATTGCGCGGCTCGGCTAGATCCACGCTGTTTTTTATGAGCGTTTCCATGCCCACGCTAGCGATGATACCGAAAAGCAGCAGCATAATGCCGCCGATGACGGGAGCGGGGATCGTGGAGAGCGCGGCGCCGAGCTTGCCCACGAAGGCTAGCAAGATCGCTGCAAGCGCGGCAAAGGTCATAATGGCCGGATTGTAGGCTTTCGTGATGCTAACCGCGCCCGTAACCTCGGAGTAGGTGGTGTTTGGCGGTCCGCCAAAGCAGCCAGCTAGCGACGTTGCGAGTCCGTCGCCAAGTAGCGTGCTTTTAAGCCCTGGGTTTTTGAGGAAATTTTCCTTCGTGACGTTGCTGATAGCAAGCATATCGCCGATGTGCTCGATTGCGGGCGCGATCGCGATAGGCACCATGTAGATCACGGCTTCTAGCTTAAAAACCGGCGCGGTGAAATTTGGCAGCGCAAACCACGGCGCGTTTAGAATCGGCGTAAAATCCACTATCCCGACAAACAGCGACGCGCAGTATCCAGCCGCGATGCCGCAAAGTATGGGCACTAGGCGCAGCATACCGCGGCCAAACATCATAACGACGATAACCGCCGAGAGCGAGATGAGCGCGATGGCAAGCGACTGTCCCTGCGTGTAAAGCGCCTCTTTGCCCTTGCCCATGACCATATTTACGGCCGCGGGCGAGAGGATGAGGCCGATCGTCATGATGACGGGGCCGACGACCACGGGCGGTAAAATTTTATGCAAAAACCCCTCGCCCTTTAGCCTAATCAGCGCGCTCAGCACCACGTAAAACAGCCCCGCCGCGATCACTCCGCCCATCGTCGCGGCGATGCCCCACTCCTTCACGCCAAAGCTTAGCGGCGCGATAAACGCGAAACTGGATGCGAGAAAGATCGGCGGGACGTGTTTGCGCGTGA
>CALISV010000079.1 GCA_938041615.1 uncultured Campylobacter sp.
TTGTATGATTAACAACGAGAAAAAAGAAAATATGACTGTAGGCATTATAGGTACAGATCTTAATGCAATAAGCGGATATATAAAAAAATATGCTTATTTGCATTTGAAAAATGCCGATAAATTACATCAGAATACAGACGGAAAAAGTTATTATTATGACGGAGTATGGGCATGGAGTAATTCATCAGATTATCCGATGTCGGCATGGGAAGAAAAAAACAATACAAATAAAGGAAAATAAAATCTGATTGTCGACTTTTTTCATTTTGATTTTTATGATATAATCGCCTTTTTTAATCTCACCAATCAGGAGGTCATTATGGCTTTGGATTCGGCTAAAAAAGCAGAAATTGTTGCGAAATTCGCTAGAAAAGAAAAAGATACCGGTTCTCCGGAAGTTCAGATCGCATTGCTAACCGCAAGGGTCGAGGAGCTAACCGAGCACCTAAAAATCTACAAAAAAGATCACTCGTCTCGCCTCGGACTACTTAAAATAGTCGGCCGCAGAAAACGCTTGATGAAATATCTAAAAGCTAAAGATTACGCAGCTTACACAAAAGTTATCGCTGAGCTAAACCTCAGAGATAAATAATCCTAAGCCCCAAATTCGGGGCTTTACTCTTAAATTTTACTTTTTACCTACTTCAAATTTTAACAATTCAAATTTTAAATTCATAAAATTTCTAGCGATAAAACCAAATTTAACCTACTCTTACATTAAATTTATTAAAATTTTCCAGTACGCCACTCATCACACTCAAAATTTTACCTTTCTAACCTTGAGCTAATTACACTAAAGTTATCTAAATAATTTTTTTTAACTATAGCCCTTGACAATTATCCGCTCAATGTTGTATAATGCGCCTAGCAATTTAAAGGAGAGAGTGCTAATATGATAAAGGTGAGCAAGCGGGATCTGATACTTGATTCTATCATTCAAGCTTATCTTAGCGACAACGCTCCGATCGGCTCTAGCGAGCTTGGTTCGCGTATGGCGATGTCGATCCCGGCCTCTACGATCAGGGTTTATTTTAAAAAGCTCTCCGACGAGGGCGCGATCACCCAGTTTCACGTTAGCGGCGGCAGGATACCGACGGCTGCGACGATGAGAGATTATTGGCGAGCTAGGTTAAATTTCGATGAGACGCTAGATATCGCAAATCCTAACCTGCTAAAGTTGCTAAGCGATAAATTTGAAATTTACGCGATGGTTTTTGAAAGCAAAACCCAAACGCTAAACGAGGTCTTAAATTTAAACAATAGATTTTTGATTTTGAGCTTTAGCGAGGACGAGATCGCGCTCAAATTTAACTCGAAAGTCGAGAAATTTTTGAGCAATCTCATCGGTATAGAGCTCGACAGACTCGAGCTTACCTGTATGCAGGTGGGACTAAATGAGCTAAGAAATAAGATAGCCGAGCTAAAGCGCACCAAAATTCGCTTTTTAGAAAACGAAAAGATAGCACTTGAAATTTTCGGCGAGAGCTTTAAAAACGCGCTAAGCCCTAGCTTTGAGATGGTTTTTGACTCAAATTTAGTCTTTTTTGGCGAAAACTACCTAGGCATGAAGCTTGGCGTAAATTACGAGGGCAAAGAGGCTAAAATACTTTGCGCGGGCAGCATTTATAATGATTATGAAAGATTTTTAAACAACCTAAAGGAGGCGGCATGAACGAGAATGAAAACGTGGAACTTGAGCAGCAAATCCCGTCAAATTTCGACGAGAGTATCAGCTTTGAGGGCCTTGACGCGAAATACGTCGAGCTTCAAAAGCAGCTCGAGGAGCTAACGGATAAGTATTACAGAGCCAATGCGGACTTTGAAAACATCAAAAAGCGTTTTGAAAAGGAAAAAGCGGACATCGCTACGTATGCGAACGAGAAATTCGCGCGAGATCTGCTTCCTGTGATAGACGCGCTTGAGATGGCGGTAAATTTTGAAACCGAAGGCGACGAATACGCGGCTAAAATAAAAGAAGGAATTTATATAACGATAGATCAGTTTAAAAAATGTTTCGAGAAAAACGGCATCACGGCGATCGAAGCGAACGAGGACTTTGATCCGAATTTCCATAACGCCATGCTCCAAGTAGAAAGCGAAGACGTGGAAAAAGGCAAGATCGTGCAAGTGATACAAAAAGGCTATCTAATCAACGGCAGAGTTTTACGACCTGCGATGGTATCGATAGCAAAGTAAAATTTGAAAGAAAAATTTAGTAAAAAGGATCAACAATGGCAAAAGTAATAGGTATAGACCTAGGAACGACGAATTCATGCGTGAGCGTGTATGAGCGAGGCGAGAGCAAGGTAATCCCGAACAAAGAGGGTAAAAACACGACTCCTTCGGTCGTGGCTTTCACGGATAAGGGCGAAATTTTAGTAGGCGACAGCGCAAAACGCCAAGCCGTCACAAACCCTGAAAAAACCATCTACTCTATCAAAAGAATAATGGGTCTAATGAGCAACGAGAAAAACGCGCAGGAGGCTAAGGCTAGGCTGCCGTACCACGTCGTAGATAGAAACGGCGCGTGCGCTATCGAGATCGCGGGCAAGGTCTACACTCCGCAAGAAATCTCCGCAAAAGTGCTCATAAAACTAAAAGAGGACGCCGAAAGCTATCTAGGAGAAACTGTCGTAGACGCCGTCATCACGGTGCCTGCGTACTTTAACGATAGCCAAAGAAAAGCGACTAAAGAGGCCGGCACGATCGCGGGGCTAAACGTGCTTCGCATCATAAACGAGCCTACTGCGGCGGCTCTTGCTTACGGCCTAGATAAAAAAGAGGCCGAGAAGATCATGGTTTACGACCTAGGCGGCGGTACGTTCGACGTTACGGTGCTAGAAACCGGCGATAGCGTAGTCGAGGTTTTGGCTACCGGCGGTAACGCGTTTCTAGGCGGCGATGATTTCGATAACCGCCTAATCGACTGGCTAACGAGCGAATTTAAAAGCGACTCAGGCATCGATCTAAAAACCGACGTGATGGCTATGCAGCGCCTAAAAGAGGCAGCCGAAACGGCTAAAAAAGAGCTAAGCTCGGCTCAAGAAACGACGATAAATTTACCGTTTATCACCGCTGACGCTACGGGTCCTAAACACCTAACAAAGACGCTAACTAGGGCTAAATTTGAAGGCATGATCGAAGATCTGGTCGCTCAAACGATCACCAAGATAAACGAGGTCGTAAAAGATGCCGGACTGGATAAAAAAGATATAAAAGAAATCGTCATGGTGGGCGGTTCAACGCGCGTGCCTTTAGTTCAAGAAGAGGTTAAAAAGGCGTTCGGTAAAGAGCTAAATAAAAGCGTAAATCCGGACGAAGTCGTAGCTATCGGCGCAGCGATCCAAGGCGCGGTCATCAAGGGCGACGTGAAGGACGTGTTGCTCCTAGACGTCACTCCGCTAAGTCTAGGCATCGAGACTCTAGGCGGCGTGATGACGAAAATCATCGAAAAAGGCACGACTATCCCGGTTAAGAAAAATCAGGTATTTTCAACCGCCGAGGACAATCAAAGCGCCGTTACGATCCACGTACTCCAAGGCGAGCGCGAATTTGCCCGCGACAACAAGTCTTTGGGTCAGTTTAACCTAGAGGGCATCCCTGCTGCTCCTCGCGGAGTGCCGCAGATCGAGGTCGAGTTTGACATCGACGCCAACGGTATCCTAACGGTCTCTGCTAAAGACAAGGCTACCGGCAAAGCCCAAAATATCACGATCTCAGGCTCAAGCGGCCTAAGCGAAGACGAGATCAACAACATGGTCAAAGACGCCGAGCTACACAAAGAAGACGACAAAAAGCGCAAAGACGCGGTCGAGGCGCGCAACCAAGCCGACGCGCTCGCGCACCAAACGCAAAAGAGCCTTGACGAGCTAGGCGAGAAAATCCCGGCCGAGGACAAAGAGCGTATACAAAAGGCGCTTGATGAGCTAAAAGAGACGCTAAAAGACGAAAACGCGAGCAAAGAGCAGATCGACGCGAAGGTCAAAACTCTAAGCGAAGCCAGCCACAAGCTAGCCGAAGCGATGTATAAAAAAGACGGCGCCGCGGGCGAGCAAGCAAACGGCGGCAAGAAAAAAGACGACGACGTCATCGACGCCGAAGTCGAGTAAAATTTAGCCCTTGTTTCGGCAAGGGCCTCAAACGAAAATTTAAGGTTTTAGCGTTTTTACGCGCCCTTAAATTTGCCCCGCCCGTTAAATTTGACGGGCGGATTTTATAATTTTCTTTTAAATTTTATGCAATCCTAAATTTACGAATCTATTCAAATTTGACCTCACAAAGCTTTTTTACAAATTTGCCGCCTCGCCGATAAATTTTAAATTTAACCCTCTTTCGCGCAATCCTTAATCAAAATCATCCCTTTAAGCGACCGATTTAAATATAATCAAACAAAAAAGGTCCTAAATGTATCTATTTTTCCTGATTGTTCATATTTTGAGCGCCGTAGCCTTTGTCGGTTACGTATTTTTCGACGTTTGTATATTTCCGTTTGCCAAACAGCATGTAGACGAGGATACGCTCGCTCGCGTCAAAAAAGCCTACACCAAAGGCAGCGCGAAGGTATTTGGCACGGCGTTTTTGATGTTAATTATCAGCGGCGTTTATATGGCAAAGGATTATTTTGGCGGCGAGAACGGATGGCTCGGTAGCTCATTTCAAATTTTACTCGCGACCAAGATCGGCGTGCTAGGGCTAATGTGCCTAATCACGGCGATATCGCTCTTTTACGTCTATAAGCTTAAAAAGCCCGATCCATTCGGCAAATACTCGCACGTCATCGCTCTTGTTTTGTGCATCGTAATGATAATTTTGGCTAAAGTAATGTGGAGAGTTTAGTAGAATTTAGAGCGTTAAACGCTCTAAATTTTGTCATTTTTTCCTCTAAATCTTATTATTTATTTCCAACTAAAAA
>CALISV010000080.1 GCA_938041615.1 uncultured Campylobacter sp.
AACAAATATCAAACTCTAAGTGCGGTAGGCTTGTAATGGCTATAACCATTATGCAGCCAAACGACATAGAGAAGATGCGAGCGGCGAATAAAATCGTCGCTCAAACCCTCGACTACGTAGAAAGCGTGATCAAGCCCGGCATTTCACTACTCGAAATAGATAAAATTTGCGACGATATGATAAGGGCTGCAGGCGCAAAGCCGGCATTTAAGGGGCTTTACGGCTTTCCAAACGTCGCTTGTATCAGCGTAAACGAAGTAGTCATCCACGGCATCCCGAACGAATACAAACTACAAGAAGGCGACATCGTAAGCGTCGATATCGGCTCAAATTTGAACGGATATTTTGGCGACTCGGCTAGGACTTGGGGCGTGGGTCAAATTTCACGCGAGGACGAAAAACTAATCGCTTGCGCTAAAGATGCGCTATATTTTGCGATAGATACCATAAAAGCGGGAATGCACTTTAAAGAGCTTAGTTTTGAAATCGAGAAATTTATAAGAGCTCGCGGATTTGTTCCGCTAACGGGATTTTGCGGTCACGGCATCGGTAGACGCCCGCACGAAGATCCGCAAATTTTAAATTATTTAGAAGGCGGGAGCCCAAAATCCGGACCAAAAATCAAAAACGGAATGGTATTTTGCGTGGAGCCGATGATCTGTCAAAAAGACGGCACTCCGGTGATCGGTCACGACAAATGGAAAGTAACCAGCAAAGACGGGCTAAGAACCAGCCACTACGAGCACTGCATGGCAGTCGTGAACGGACGTGCGGAGATTTTAAGCCTAGCGTAAAATTTTAAAATTTACAAGTTGTTTGTGCGACTTGTAAATTTTAAAATTTTAATTTGTGGTGAGTTAAAATTTTAATTTCAAACTTCCGTCAAACGGCGAAAGTAAATTTAACAAAAAGGAGTTAAGTGGCAAAAGACGACGTCATAGAGATCGACGGCAACGTCATCGAGGCGCTGCCAAACGCGACGTTTAAGGTCGAGCTCGACAACAAACACGTGATTTTGTGCCACATTGCGGGCAAGATGAGGATGCATTATATAAAAATAATGCCTGGAGACCGCGTAAAGGTGGAACTAACGCCTTACAGTCTAGATAAGGGTAGGATAATTTACCGTCATAAGTAAATTAAAAGCTAAATTTGGCTATACTCAGCCCTTTGCGACAAATTGCTGTATGAAGAATTGTTTTCAAAGCCCACCACTTGTTTTGAAAATAGTTGGTTTAAAATTTCGTTAAACCTGATGCAGCCTAAAAGTGGAATAAATTTTTAGGAGACTAGAATGAAAGTTCGTCCTTCTGTAAAGAAGATGTGTGACAAGTGCAAAATTGTCAAGCGCCAAGGCGTAGTTCGCATAATCTGCGAAAATCCAAAACATAAACAAAGACAAGGATAAAGCATGGCACGTATCGCAGGTGTGGATTTACCAAAGAAAAAGAGAATCGAATACGGTTTGACCTATATTTACGGTATCGGTCTTCACAAATCTCGTCAGATTTTGGATGCTACTAAAATTTCTTACGATAAAAGAGTAAACGATCTAACCGAAGACGAAGCTGCGGCTATCCGCAAAGAGATCCAAGAGAACCATGTGGTTGAGGGTGACCTTAGAAAAAGCGTCGCTATGGACATCAAGGCTCTTATGGACCTAGGAAGCTACCGCGGGTTAAGACACAGAAAAGGTCTTCCAGTGCGCGGTCAAAAGACTAAAACAAACGCTAGAACTAGAAAAGGCAAGCGCAAAACAGTCGGCGCTGCGACGAAATAAGGATAAGCGATGGCAAAAAGAAAAGTAGTTAAAAAGAAAATTGTAAGAAAAAGTATCGCTAAAGGTATCGTTTATATAAGCGCTACTTTTAACAACACTATGGTAACGGTTACCGATGAGATGGGAAATGCTATCGCTTGGAGCAGTGCTGGCGGATTAGGCTTTAAAGGAAGTAAAAAATCAACTCCTTATGCAGCCCAACAAGCAGTAGAAGACGCTCTAACTAAAGCAAAAGAGCACGGCATAAAAGAAGTAGGTATCAAAGTACAAGGTCCTGGCAGCGGTAGAGAGACCGCAGTCAAGAGCGTAGGTGCGGTAGAGGGTATAAAAGTAACATTTTTAAAAGATATAACTCCGCTTCCGCATAATGGTTGCAGACCGCCAAAACGCCGCCGCGTATAATTAGAAATTTAGGAGAATTATTATGGCTAGATATAGAGGACCCGTTGAAAAATTAGAAAGACGTCTTGGTGTGTCTCTTGCGTTAAAAGGCGAAAGAAGACTTGCCGGTAAAAGCGCTTTAGAAAAAAGAAATTATGCACCAGGACAACACGGACAAAGAAGAAGCAAGATAAGCGAATACGGCTTGCAGCTTCGCGAAAAACAAAAAGCTAAATTTATGTACGGCATTAGCGAAAAGCAATTCCGCCGCTTATTCCAAGAGGCTGCTCGCCGCGAGGGAAATACCGGTGCGCTTTTGGTACAGCTTTTAGAGCAAAGACTAGATAACGTAGTTTACAGAATGGGCTTTGCAACGACTCGCCGCTTTGCTCGTCAGCTAGTTACTCACGGACATATTTTAGTAAACGGCAAGAGAGTGGATATTCCTTCTTACAGAGTCCAAGCGGGCGCTAAAGTAGAGGTTATCGAAAAATCTAAAAACAATCCGCAAATCGTTCGCGCGATCGATCTTACGGCGCAAACCGGCATCGTAGCTTGGGTCGACGTCGAAAAAGATAAAAAATTCGGAATTTTCACAAGAACTCCGGAAAGGGAAGAAGTCGTCATTCCTGTCGAGGAAAGATTCATAGTAGAGCTTTATTCGAAATAATAAGGGGTATAACGATGAAAAAAATTACCACATCAGCTTATATGCCTACCGAAATTTCAGTAGAGAGTATAAGCGAGAATGTCGCCAGAATAACCGCGTATCCGTTTGAGACGGGCTATGCGGTTACTTTGGCTCATCCGCTAAGGCGACTTTTATATAGCAGCACGGTTGGATTTGCGGCTACGGGCGTCAAGATAGAGGGCGTATCTCACGAATTTGATTCGATGAGAGGCATGCTCGAGGACGTAGCGCAGTTTATTATAAATTTAAAAAACATCCGCTTTAAGCTAAAAAACGAGTCTGAGCGCGAGGTGGTCGAGTATTCGTTTAAAGGTCCAAAAGAGATAAAAGCCGGCGATCTAAAAAACGATGTTGTAGATGTCGTAAATCCAGACGCTTATCTTGCGACCATAAACGAGGATGCGGAGCTTAAATTTTCCGTAATCATTCAAAAAGGTATCGGATACGTCCCAAGTGAAGAAATAAGAGACAATACCGAAGAGGGTTATATAGCTCTAGACGCTTTCTTTACGCCTGTTAAAAAAGCTGTTTATGAGCTAGAAAATGTCCTGGTTGAGGATAACCCTGACTACGAGAAGATTATTTTCACGGTTACGACGGACGGACAAGTGGGCGCGATCGAAGCGTTTAAACACGCGATCGAGGCAATGTATCAGCAGATGTCGGTGTTTAAGGGCGTTTTAAATATCGACGTTTCGGCAGGTCTAAACGCTCAAACTTCAGGTAGCGAGCATGCGAAACTACTTCAAAGTGTAGAAGAGCTAAATTTGAGCGCTAGAAGCTTTAACTGCCTTGATAAAGCTGAGATTAGATTTATCGGCGAGCTTGCTTTGATGGATGAAAACGAGCTAAAAGAGCTTAAAAATTTAGGCAAAAAATCTCTCGATGAGATCAAAGCCGTTATGCAAGAGATCGGATATCCGGTCGGCGGCGACCTAGGCGGCGGCAAAGAGCAACTCAAGAAAAAAATCGCCGACCTAAAATCACAAATGAGTGCAAAAGAGTAAAAGGAAGATAAATGAGACACGGTCACGGATACAGAAAACTAGGTAGGACGTCGGCTCACCGCTCGGCTCTACTTAAAAATTTAGCTATCGCTATCATCAAAAGCGAAAAGATAGAGACGACCTTGCCTAAGGCAAAAGAGTTAAGAAGCTATATCGAAAAGCTAATCACTAGAGCGAGAAAAGGCGACAGCAACGCTCACAGAGCGGTTTTTGCTAGCTTGCAGGATAAAGAAACTACGAATAAGCTAGTAACTGAGCTTGCTCCGAAATTCATAGGTAAAAACGGCGGATATACGCGCATAGTTAAGACTCGCGTTCGCCGAGGCGATGCTGCTGAGATGGCTTATATCGAGCTAATCAAAGAATAATTTTTAGAGAGCTTCGGCTCTCTTTTTCTTTTTAAATTTGTCTGCCTTCAATTATCTCAAAATCCACTCTAGCTTTTTATCTCAATTAAATTTATTTGCTTCTCTGCTACATCGTTTGTAATTTTACAAATGGGCGGAAAATGATAAATTTTGTGGAGACTTTTATTTTAAATTTTATGCATTAATTTGCTTTTTAAAAGATTTAATCGCAGGACAGGTGTAATATGCCAAATATATAATATCCGAAAAGTATTTTTGTGATACACAACGACCGTTCACATAACAATTTAGAGCTTTGATTGCAGGTTGGAGTCTTTCTATTATCGCACATTTTCCATCTTTAAACCGCTGCTGGCATCTTTTAAATTTGACTCACTCATACATAGAATCGCTTAAAATTCCAAATTTATCCAAGTCAAAAATAGCCGCCAAAACGCCAAACTCATAGCGTATTTAAAATTTTATCTGCTATAATATCTCAAAAATTTAAAAAGGTTAAAAATGATCCCATTTACCGACGAAGAGCTTCTAAAGCCCGTAAAAGCCAGCCTGCAAAAGGTTTTGCCTATGCTTGAAAACGACGGCGGAGGCATGGAGCTGCTAGGCATCAAAAACGGCAAAATTTACGTCCGCCTCACCGGCCACTGCCACGGCTGCGCGGCTAGCTCTACTACACTAAAATACGGCATCGAGCGCCAGCTTCGCATGGATATCCACCCCGAGCTAGAGGTCGTAAATATCCCTATCGGCGAGGAAGTTAAATTTGATTGATTACAAAAAGGCGGGTATAAAAGCGTTTAACAAGGGCGATTTTGACGCCGCAGCGAGCTATTTTTCGCTCGCCTACGACAAAAAGCCTGACAAAAAGCTACTTTTCCTTATCATGCTTTGCTCGCTTGCTAAGACTCGCCGCGACGAGGCGATGACGCTTTTTGAGATATTTAAGCTAAAGGACAAGCTCGGTATGAGTCCGGACGAGCTAGAGGAAATTTTGGGCGCGCTCGAGGCAAAATTTAACGACGATGAGAGCCTTGAGGAGCAAAATGCGATCAGCTATGCCGATTTTATGGACGCTGTTAGGCGTGGCGGGTTTAAAAGCACCTTCGAGGATATCATGTTTTCCACACGCGTGATGATCGATAACCGCGACGATTTTCTCGAGTTTTTGCAAAATCTTATCAAAAACGACTTCATCGAAATGGGACTAAACTACATCGAAACCGCAGCCGTGATGTTTGCCGGCGACGAGCGGCTAAGCGCGCTGGCTCGCGAAATCAACGAAAAGGCCGAAAGTGAAAATTTACGTTAAAGAAGGCTTCGTCACCGACAATTCGAACGAATGCGAAGCGGGTTGCTATTTCGTTAAAACGGCGACGAACGCCAAATTTGAAGCCGCCGCCGAAGCAAAGGGCGCAAAAATCATAAATTTGGCCGAGTGCAAGCGGTTGCTAGGTATCGACGAGAACATCAAAATCATCGGCATCACGGG
>CALISV010000081.1 GCA_938041615.1 uncultured Campylobacter sp.
CGTCGCGTGGTTTGAAGGCAAATTAAGGATGCAGCTTTCGGTGCGTAAAATTTAAAACCGTCAAATTTGAACTCAAATTTGCCTGAATCAAATTTAATCGAAAATTTAAGCCAAAAGGAGCGAAAATGCTTAGCAAAACGTTAAAAACGGCAGGAATAGTCGGCGCTTTGGCGCTATTTTTAGGTATATTTTTAAATTTACAAGGAGAACAGATGAATCATAATACGAAGGAGCCTGCGGTAGCAAACAAAACGATCGTGCTAGCCGGCGGTTGTTTTTGGGGCACGGAGGCCTATCTAAAGCAGCTTCCAGGCGTGGTTAGCACCTACACCGCCTACGCAAACTCAAAGGTGCCAAACCCTAGCTACGAGCAGGTCTGCACGGGCGACACGAACGCTGCCGAGGCCGTCTGGGTCGAATACGACGAGTACGTGATCGACCTGCCGCATTTGCTCAAATTTTACTTTAACACCATCGATCCCACCAGCCTAAACAAGCAAGGCGGCGACCGCGGCACGCAGTACCGTACGGGCATCTACTACACCGATGCGGCCGACGAGCCGGCGATCAGAGCCTTTATCTCCCAGCAGCAAAAAAACTACAAAGCGCCCATCGTAACGGAGGTCGCGCCGCTAGAAAATATCTATAAAGCCGAGGAGTATCATCAGGACTATCTGGACAAAAACCCGCACGGCTACTGCCACGTGACCTTTGAGAGCCTGCCTAAAAAGGGTGAAATTTTGAGCGACAAAAAGCGCGATATGAAGCAAAATCTGCAAAACTACAAAAACAAAGACGACGCGGCGCTAAAAAATGAGCTCAGCGCCATATCCTACGACGTAGTAAAGCACGCCGCGACCGAGCGTCCGCACAGCAGCGAGCTAAACGCCGAGGAGCGCATCGGCATCTACGTCGATATCACAAACGGTCAGCCGCTTTTTAGCTCGTACGATAAATTTGACGCGGGCTGCGGGTGGCCGAGCTTCACGAAGCCGATAGATGCTAGCCTGATCGCCGAAAAGTCCGATCTATCGCACGGCATGGTGCGCACCGAGGTCAAAACCGCGATGTCGGACTCGCATTTGGGGCACGTATTTGACGACGGTCCGAGCGACAAAGGAGGGCTAAGATACTGCATCAACGGCGCCGCGCTGAGGTTTGTACCAAAGGAAGAGATGGAGAAGCATGGGTATGGGTACTTGATACCGTATCTCGACGCGCAGTATTCTAAAAAATAGCGGCTCGTTTTTTTAAAAACGGCTCGTCTCGCGAGCGCTTTTTGCGGAGCTTGCTAAAATTTTGCTTGGCAGACTACATGTCTAGCCTACGCTAAATTTTACCTGC
>CALISV010000082.1 GCA_938041615.1 uncultured Campylobacter sp.
AAATTTTTGCAAACTCACCTGCGTCTTTTGGAGATTTTTACCGCCGCCATCATCTGCGTCATCGGCGTTTTGATGATACTTCGCTAAATTTACCCGTCCATTTCTAGTTAAATTTGATAAAATAGGACAAAATTTATCGCCTTGCCCGTTAAATTCGGGGCAAATTTAAGGAAAGCAAATGTTTAAAATTTTAGTCGCCGAGGATGACGAAAATTTAAATAAAATAATCTGCCTAAAGCTCGTACAGGAGGGCTTTTCGCCGATTGCGGCTTTTGACGGAGAGCTGGCTTTGCAGCTACTAGAGAGCAAGCGCGCCGATCTTGTCGTCACCGATATCATGATGCCCGGACTTAGCGGATATGAGCTAACCAAACAAATCAAGCTGCTAGACGAGTCGCTGCCGGTGCTGATGATAACGGCAAAAAGCGGCATGGAGGGCATGGAGAAGGGCTTTGTCACGGGGGCGGACGACTATATGAGCAAGCCCGTAAATTTAAAAGAGCTGATTTTACGCATAAACGCGCTTTTGCGCCGAGCCAAGATCGCTAGCGGCAAGCGGCTGAGGTTTAAAAACTCCGAGCTAGACTATGTGGCACTTAGCCTAAAAATCGGCGGCGAGGCCGTGGAGCTCGCGCCAAAGGAGTTTTATCTACTCTTTTTGCTGCTCTCAAATCCTGGCAAAATTTTCACTCGTCTTGAAATCATGCAAGAAATTTGGGGCTACGATACTGATAGCGACGAGCGTGCGGTCGATACGCACGTAAAAAAGCTACGCCGCAAGCTAGAAAGCTGCACGGACTTTGAGATAGCTACGGTGCGCGGCATCGGCTATAAGGGCGAAATTTACGAGTGAGGGGCGGGGGAGATAAAGTGAAAATTTTAAAAGCTATTTTCGCGGCGGCATCGGCGGTTTGCTATCTAAACTCGGCCGTTTTACCGCAAAGCGACTGGAGCAAAAAGGATCTAAAAGGCGAGGTCAAAAGCATGACGGCTACGGAGTACGAATACTCTATAGACGGCTCCGGCACGCTAGAAAATACGCGCGTAAAGCGGACGGAGTTTAACGAAAACGGCTATATACTGCAAGAAACCGAGCATATAAACGGCGTGCCAAACAGCTCGGTTTTGTTTGAGTACGGCAAAGACGGGCTAATACGCAAAAAATATCAAGATAGCGCCGTTTATCTCTACGAATACGAATTTGACGGCGAAAATTTAGTCGCGACGGCCAAAGAACAGCATGTAGAGGATAAATTTTACCCCCGCACGGAGAAAACCACTTACGGCAAGGACGGCAAAATGATCGCTCGGGCGGCGTATTCGGGCGGGACGCTAGTGACGGACGATAGCTACGTCTACGACGAAAAGGGCGTTTTAACGCGGATAGAAAATAATATGGAGCCGCGGCACGGCATAGAGATAAGCTTCGAGCGCAAGCCAAACGGCGAATATGAAAAAATCACGCAAGCCCCAAACTCAAAATGGGTTTATTACTACGCCGCAAACGGCGACGAGATGGAGTATACGTCGGTAAATTACTTCGGCTCCGAGGCAAAAATCTGGCAAATTTTGCAGTTTAAAGACATAATCAGGGACGAGCGGGGAAATTTGACGCGTAAAACCTCGGTCAAATTTAAGCCCGCGGACAAATACTACGAAAACGGCGACATAAAAGAGATCGGTCTATACAAAAAAACGGAAATAAAATATGAATACTACGCAAAATAAGAAAAAATACCTAATCAGTCTAAAAACCTACACCGCGGCGATGTTTATCTTCGTCTTTTGCGTGCTTTGCGTCGCGGCGTCGGCGGCCATCCTGGCTTATGAGCGGGTATTTGAGATGAAGCTTGGGATGTTTTGGGGCATTATCAGCTTTTGCGCTATCGTGATGGGCGCGGGCGGAGCGATATTTTACGCGGCGACGGCATACTTTTTGAGATACGTCGAGAACTTTAGGCAAGCGGCAGGAAGGATCGCTAGAGGCGACTTTGCCGTTAGGGTCGCGCGTAAAAACTGCAAGCGCGGCGCAGACAGCGAGTACCTGCACGAACTAGACGAGCTGGCGGCAAATATAAATTTGACCGCGGCGGCGCTAGAAAAAATGGACTACATGCAAAAGGATTTCATTTCAAACGTCTCGCACGAGCTAAAAACGCCTCTAAGCGTCATCAGCGGCTACTGCGAGATCGCTCAGGACGAGACGGACGAGGCGCGCAGAAACGAGTATCTGGGCTTCATAAAAGAGCAGGCAAACTCGCTAAGCAGGCTGTGCGAGGATATGCTGCTGCTCTCGCGGCTAGATAGCCAGGCGGGCGTAAATTTAGACGAAAACGTGCGCGTAGACGAGCAGCTACGAAAGGCCGCGGCGATGCTAATGCAAAAGTACGATGGGCGTGAGTTTGATCTAGATCTAGCTGCCGTAAGCGTACGCAGCAACGCCTCGATGCTAGCGCAAATTTGGCTAAATTTGATGGATAACGCGCTAAAGTACTCAGCCGCCGATATCGGCGTGAGCTGCCGCGAAGAGGGCGGCTGGCTTGTCGTGCGCATTAGCGACGAGGGGGCGGGTATCGAGGCAAAAAAGCTAGAAAAAATCTACGATAAATTTTATCAATGCGAGGAGTCGCACAAGGGCAAAGGTAGCGGCCTGGGGCTATCTATCGTGCGGCGTATCGTTCATCTTTTAGGCGGCGAGATAAGCTATGAAAGCGAGCCGGGGCGCGGTACGACCGTGAGCGTAATGATCCCAAACACGCGTAAAATTTGAGGCAGAGCGCGGCTAAATTTAAGCAAATTTACGCTTTCTGGCTGGCGAATGCAGCTAGCGGGGATGGTGGGTCGCGCATTAAATTTGACTTGCGGGCGCGAAATTTGACGAAAAAATTAATTTGACGCGAGCAACGCAACCTAGTTTGCCGTAAATTTGACGAAATAAGCGTAAATTTAACGCGAAATTTTAAAAAGTCATACAAAGGACACATTGAGGACACAAAAAGTCATTATAATTCTCCAAAAATAAAGGAGAAAAAAATGAAAGATTCTGCAGTAACTCACGCAACTATGGCTATCGGAGCCGTGCTTTGGGGCTGTTTAACGGCAGCGGTAGTTTTATTTTAACGATTAACGTAACGAAACGTAAAAACAAAAATCTACGGACGAGTATCTCGGCGATATCTCGTCCATTTTTTGATCAAATTTAACCGCAATCCCGCCGCTCTGAAACTCACCTTTTCTAACCGCTCAAATTTGCGCAGCTTGTTGAATTTCCCGCTTCGGCAAGCTTGTTTTTATATAAAATTTAAAATTTGACTCGTAAGCGGAAGCGCTGAAATTTAATCTTAAATTTAGACGTTCTAACCGCTACCCTGCGCGCTTTGATTGTTTATTTAGCTTCTTTTGGATAAAATCGCCCAAATTTAATCTTAAGGCAAATCATGAAACAAGCAAAAGTCTGGAAATTCGGCGACAATATCGACACCGACATCATCATAGCCGCGCGCTATCTCAACACCTCCGACGAAAAAATCTTGGCCACTCATATCATGGAGGACGCCGATCCCGAGTTTAGCAAAAAAATCTCCGCGGGCGACGTCATCGTAGCTGGCGAAAATTTTGGCTGCGGTAGCTCGCGCGAGCACGCTCCGATGGCGCTTAAGGCCGCCGGAATTTCATGCGTGATCGCAAAAAACTTCGCTAGGATTTTTTATCGAAACAGCTTCAACACGGGTTTTTTGATCCTCGAATGCGACGAGACGGATAAGATCGCGCAGGGCGACGAGCTTAGCATCGATCTAAAGGGCGGCGTAATTAAAAATTTAACTCAAAAAACTCAGTATAAATTCGGCGCGATACCCGAGTTTATGCAAAAGCTCCTCGATGCCGGCGGAGCGATAAATTATGCAAAAACAAAGATAAACTTGTAAGGAATTTGGATGAAAAAATACGACGTATGCGTGATAAAAGGCGACGGAATCGGCCCTGAGATCATCGAAGAAGCGATCAAGGTGCTCGATGCCGTAAGCCATAAATTTAATTTTGAGCTAAATTTTGACTATCGCTTGATGGGCGGCGCGGCGATCGACATTATGGGCGTTCCGCTTCCGGATGAGACGCTAAATGCCGCTAAATCAAGCGATGCGGTGCTTTTCGGTGCGATCGGCGGTGCTAAATGGGACGGCCTGCCGCGCGAACTGCGCCCCGAAAGCGGACTGCTAAAAATTCGCAAAGAGCTTGGAGCGTTTGCAAATTTGCGTCCTGCGATGATTTTTGATGAGCTGATAAACGCTTCGACGCTAAAGCCGGAGATCATCAAAGGCGTCGATATAATGGTGGTGCGTGAGCTTACGGGCGGGATTTATTTCGGGCAGCCGCGCGTTAAAAACGAAAAGGACGCGCTAAATACGATGTGCTACAACGCCGCCGAGATCGAGCGCGTGGCTAAGGTCGCGTTTGAGGCTGCGCTTTTGCGAAACAAAAAGATAACGCTCGTGGATAAGGCCAACGTGCTTGAAACAAGCCAGCTGTGGCGCGAGGTCGTAAGCGAGCTAGCAGGAAATTACGAGGGGATAAATTTAGAGTTTATGTACGTAGATAACGCCGCGATGCAGCTCGTGCGGGCGCCGGCGCAGTTTGACGTGATTTTGACGGAGAATTTATTCGGCGATATTTTAAGCGACGAAGCGAGTATGATCTGCGGCTCGATCGGGCT
>CALISV010000083.1 GCA_938041615.1 uncultured Campylobacter sp.
TATCCAGGCAAACGCTACTACGGCGGCTGCGAATACGTCGATCAGATCGAGCAGCTAGCGATAGATCGCTGCAAAGAGCTTTTTGGTTGCGAATTTGCAAACGTACAGCCAAACTCAGGCTCGCAGGCAAACCAGGGCGTTTACGGCGCGCTTTTAAATCCCGGCGATAAAATTTTAGGCATGGATCTAAGCCACGGCGGACACCTAACTCACGGCGCAAAAGTAAGCAGCTCGGGTAAAATTTATCAGAGCTTTTTCTACGGCGTGGAGCTTGACGGACGCATAAACTACGATAAGGTGATGGAAATCGCGCAAATCGTAAAGCCAAAGATGATCGTGTGCGGCGCGAGCGCATATACGCGCGAGATTGAATTTAAGAAATTCCACGAGATCGCCGATGCGGTGGGCGCTATACTCTTTGCCGACGTGGCGCATATCGCGGGCCTAGTCGTAGCTGGCGAGCATCAGAGTCCTTTTCCGCACTGCGACGTGGTGAGCTCGACTACTCACAAGACGCTTCGCGGACCTCGCGGCGGTATCATCATGACAAATAACGAAGAGTACGCTAAAAAGATAAATTCGTCCATCTTCCCTGGTATCCAGGGTGGACCGCTAGTCCACGTTATAGCGGCAAAGGCGGTAGGCTTTAAGCACAACCTTTCGCCTGAGTGGAAAATTTACGCTAAGCAAGTCAAGGCAAACATCAAAAAGTTAGCCGAAATTTTAGTAAAACGCGGCTTTGATCTAGTTAGCGGCGGTACCGATAACCATCTAGTTTTAATGAGCTTTTTAAACCGCGAATTTAGCGGTAAAGACGCCGATATTGCCCTTGGCAATGCCGGCATAACGGTAAATAAAAATACGGTTCCAGGCGAAACTAGAAGCCCGTTTGTTACAAGCGGTATCCGTATCGGAAGTCCGGCGCTTACGGCTCGCGGCATGAAAGAAGCGGAATTTGAGATCATAGCAAATAAAATCGCCGACGTGCTAAGCGATATCAATAACGCCGAGCTTCAAAGCAGGGTAAAAGCCGAGCTAAAAGAGCTTGCGAGCAAATTTATCATCTACGATAAGGCGACTTATTGATGCAGAGCATAGACACCGCGCTAATCAAAATGAACACGAGCCACTACTGGATCAAACGCGACAATATCGTAAGTAAGATCGAGTACAAGGGGCGGATGTTTTTTAACAAATTTGAGCTCATAAACGAGCCTCTAAGCTATCAGGTGATAAAAGACCACGACGAGGGCAAGATTACCGTCGCACACTCGCTAATACTTCCTGGCGACAAGGTCGAAAATATCGTCTTTGACTACAACGGTAGGATGCCTGAGCGCTTTTGGCACCGAGCTCAGCTTTTGCTCCGTGAGGAGGGGTTTATAAATTTTACCGCCTACGAGAGCAAGACGCCGGGACACTTGCACCTTTATGTGCACAAGGGGCACACGACGCTAAATGAGGGCTATCAGATCGCAAATAAGCTTTCGATGTTGCTTAGTTCGCGTTTGGTTAAAGAGTGGAGAGTGTTTCCGACGATGGAGTTACCGAAAGAATTTAACATCTTGACGTTGCCATACAAAGTTTATCAAAAAGAGCGCGGCGCAAGCTGGTCAAAACATATGTAAGGAGTGAAAATGGAATATAACGAGCTAAGAGACATCATGCTTGATAACAGCGAGGATAAAAAGAGCAAAAACGTAAAGAGGATCCTCATCCTCGTCGCCGTTTTCGTCATCATCTTTTTAGCTGTTCTCATCGTGATGAAATTTTTAAATTCCTCCGAAACTAACGATCAGATTGCACAAACTGATTCTAGGCTGGTTTTGCCGCCTGAGCCGGACAATACACGAAGTATCCCTCAGCAAGTGAGCGTGCCTGCTACGCCGCCTAACGAGCCTGCGCCGCAAGTAGCACAAGCTAACGTCTCGCCAGTCGCTCCGCCGCCATCCGAGCCTCAGGCGCAGCAGCCAAATCCCGCCTTTGAGCAGGTGCCTATCGTGCCTGAAAACAAAGGCCAAGATAGCTTTGAGGATATGGTAAAAGCGCTTAAGGAAAAAGAGGATAAAAGGCAGCAAGATGCAGGCGCGCCAGCTCCTACGCCGACCGAGCCCTCTACTATACAAGGTGCTTTGAAGCAAAATGACGCTCCAAGCGCTCAGCCAAGCGAACCAAAAGCCGAACCTAAGCAGCACGTAAATGTAGTAAAACAAAAAGAGCCTAAGCAAGAAAAAGCTGCAAAACAGCCTAAAAACGATGTAGCTAAAGAAAAACAAGCAAAACAAAAGCCGGCTAAACAAGCTCCTGCAGCTAGCGGTGGCGATGCTCACAGCGGTAGTTACGTGCAAGTTTTCGCCGTTAAGCACTTTAATGAAAAAGCGCCTGAGCTTGGCAAACTAAAAGCCGCAGGATACGCGTATAAGCTATATAGGACGAACGTAAACGGCAACGAGATTATCAAGGTACTAGTCGGTCCTTATAGCGGTGAGCAGTTAAAAAGCGAGCTTGCTAAAATCAAGCAAAGCGCCGCTCCAAACGCCTTTATCGTAAATATAAAATGATGATTTTTGCCGTTTTTGGCAACCCTATCTCTCACTCCGTTTCGCCGAGGCTACACAACCTAGCCCTCGGCGAGCTCGGTCTATCTCGCGAAGCCCTCTATACTCGCTACGAGTTAGCGGACGGCTCGCAACTCATCTCCAAATTTAAAGAACTAAAATTAAGCGGCGCAAACGTCACAGTACCTCACAAAGAAGCCGCGCTCTCGCAGTGCGATATCGCAGACGAAACGGCTGCCAAAATCGGCTCCGTAAATACCCTCGTAGCTCGCGGCGATAAAATTTACGGCTACAATACCGATGCGCCCGGATTTTTACGAACGATAGAGAGTTTTGGACATATAAATTCGGCTCTCATTTTAGGCGCGGGCGGGACGGCTAGAGCTGTCGCCTATGCACTAAAGAGCCGCGGCGTGCGAGTTTGCGTGCTAAATAGAAGCGAGGAGAGGCTAGCAAATTTTGCCGAATTTGAAAAATTTAGCTGGGCGAATTTTGGCAAATTTAATTGCGGCAAATTTGATCTCGTCGTAAATACGACCTCGGCAGGACTAAAAGACGAAAATTTGCCCGCACCGATCGAGATTTTGTGTCCGATTTTTGATGAAAGCAAATTTGCCTTTGACGTTATTTACGGCAAAAAAACGCCTTTTTTAAATTTAGCCGCCGCTAGCGGGCTCGCGCATAAAGACGGTGCTGAGATGCTACTTTTTCAGGCGGTTTTAGCGTTAAATTTATTTTTCGAGGGCTCGCTTGACGAGGCTAAAATCGAGGCCTCGATGCGAAAAGCCCTCTATTTATCGGCTTCTTCTAGATAATAATCTATCTGAGCTTTTCTTAAAATCCTAATCAAGTCCGAGCTGCCCGCCACTCCCGTCGGATAGCCAGCGGTCATGATGTAGCTTTTGTCGTCTTTTATGTAGCCTTTTTCGACTGCGGCTTTGATTGATTTGGCCATGAGCGTGTGCAGTCTTTCTTCTTTTTCTATTACAAACGCGGCCGTTATGCCCCAGCAAAGAGTCAGCCTATACGCGGCCTGCTCGTTGTGCGTTATGGCGATGATATCTATATCCGTACGGTATCTGGCTAGTTTTGCTGCCGAGCCGCCCGATGAGGTTAGCGCGATTATGCCGTCAACTTTTAGCGCGGAGGCGAGCCTTGCGGTGCTAGACGCCATCATGTCCGTATCGTCGTAGCGGTCAAAATCAAATTTGTTAAAAGGATAAATTTGCTGCGTTTGGATTATGGTGTTGCTCATCGCTTCTACGACGGCGACCGGGTTTATGCCGACCGCGCTTTCTTCGCTTAGCATGACCACGTCGGTGCCGTCTAGTACGGCGTTTGCCACGTCGCTGATCTCGGCTCTAGTAGCCGTTTCGTGCTCGGCCATGCTTAGCATCATCTGTGTAGCGGTGATGACGGGTTTAACGGCTTCGTTTGCTTTTTTAATGATGAGCTTTTGGATCGTCGGAACCTTATAGTAGGGCACCTCGATACCTAGATCTCCGCGAGCGACCATCACGCCGTCGCTGACCTCGATGATCTCGTCGATATTCTCCACGGCGTCAAATTTTTCTATTTTGGCGTAAATTTGAGCTTTGGAGCCAAAGCCTTTTAGGATTTCTCTAGTTTTTCTTATGTCGTTTGCGTTTTGCACGAAAGAGATTGCGACGAAATGCACGCCGTTTTTTGCGCCGAATTCCAAATCTTTTAAATCCTTTGGCGTGATAACTTCGATATTTAGCTTGGTGTTTGGAAAATTTACGCCCTTGTTTGAGCGGAGTATCCCGTCGTTTTCTACTACGGCTTCTACTTTTTGGGCGCTTGCTTGCGTGATTTTAGCGCGGATTTGTCCGTCGCATAGGTATATGTACTCGCCCGTTTTTAGAGCGGCTAAAATTTGAGGCTGATTTATGCAAAGCTTATAGTGATTTTCGTCTATTTGCTCGCCGATTATTTCATCTTTTACGAAGATTAGCGTATCGCCGACTTTTAGTTTAAATTCGCTTCTGTCTAGCTTGCCGACTCTTATTTTAGGGCCGCAGATATCTTGAAATATACCTATTTTACGCCCGAGTTTCGCCTCTACTTGCCTGATTTTATCGATATTTGATTTGTGATATTCGTGCGTGCCGTGGCTGAAATTTAGCCTAAAAGCATTGACTCCTGCTAAAACTAATTGCTCCATAACCTCTATGGATTCGCTGGCCGGTCCGACCGTGGCTAGGATTTTGGTTTTTTTATTCATGGATGCCCCTTTTTCGCGCAATTTTACCAAATTTTTAAAAAAAATAAGTATAATCGGCCAATTTATTTTAAGGAGCAAAAATGAAAAAGTTTTTAGCGGTTTTGGCTGCTTTCGGTTTAGCGCTAAGCGCGAACGCAGCGGACAAAACCTATAAGCTAAAGCTAGCTAGCACCTGGGAGAGCACGACTCCGGTTTTGGGCGACGCAGCGAAAGAATTTAAACGCGTGGTAGAGACGCTAAGCGATGGCAGGCTAGAGGTGAGGATAGACTATCCGTCTAAGCACAAGGCGCCGTTTGGCATCCTAGACTTCGTCAAGGGCGGTCAGTACGATATCGGCTACACTGCGTCTTATTACTACAAGGGCAAGGATGCAAACACCATGTTTTTCACTGCTGTGCCTTTTGGTATGACTGCAGGCGAACTACGCGCATGGTATGAGTTTGGCGGCGGCAAGCAGCTAGAAGAAAAAGTTTACGACAAATACAATATCAAAGTTTTCCTTGCGGGGGATACCGGCACGCAAATGGGCGGCTGGTTTAAAAAAGAGATCAAAAGCGTAGAGGACCTAAAAGGCCTAAAGATCAGGATCCCTGGCTTTGGCGGCGAGGTTATGGCGCGCGTGGGAGCCACGATAAACACTATCCCGACCGGCGAGCTATATATGGCGCTAGAGATGGGCACGATCGACTCGGTCGAGTGGGTTAGCCCTGCGTTTGATATGGGTCTTGGCTTCCACAAGATCGCTAAATACTACTACACCGGCTGGCAAGAGCCGAGCGGTCAGACTCAGTTTTTCGTAAATAAAAAGACCTACGAGAAGCTACCTGCCGACCTTCAGGCCGTGATCGAGGCCGCGGCTAATCAAGTAGCTAGCATGCTAAATACGCGCTCGTTCTTTGATAACGCAGAATACTGGGCAAAGATGAAAGCGGAGTATCCTGATATCGAGGTTCGCTCATTCCCGCAGGATGTTATGGACGCGCTTAGAAAAGCAAGCGACGAAATCCTAGACGAAGAGGCGGCGAAAGATCCGCTATTTAAGGAGATATTGGACTCTCAAAGAGCGTTTTTGGCTAAGGCTCGCGAGTGGACGAAAATTTCCGAGTTCTCGTATATCCAAAAAACTACGAAATAACTTCTCGCCGCTCGTTTCGGGCGGCTTAAATTTACGGCCTACGGGTCGTAAATTTTCTTTTTATTCTTTGTTGCGCTTGCAAAATTTGATTTTAGTGCTACGTGTTAAATTTGAGTCGTTGTAAATTTAACTAGCTTTGGCGGCGGGTTAAATTTGAGGCGATTTATTCGTTTGAAATACGACGGAAATTTGCTTGCCTAGTCTTAAATTTGAATTCGAGCGAATTTAAAAACGTAGCGTTAAATTTATAAAAAGCCTCACGCGTCCGACTTAAATTTACAGCTCAGTTCTGCTATCAAGCGCTTTCATGAGTGATAGAAGATCGATGTTCTCGAGATTTACGCCCGTTGGTACGCCTTGGGCTATCTTGCTAAATTTGACTCCCAAATTGCTTAGCTTATCCTCGATAAATACCATCACGGCATCGCTGCTAAGCCCCGGCGTTAGCGCGAAAATAATCTCGGTTACGCCGTTTTGACGGATGACCTCGCGTAGTTTCTCGGTTTGCTCCGGCGTTATCTCTTCTAGCACAAAGTAGCGACCGCGGTAGATCGCGCTTTGCTCGAAAACCAGGATATCCTTTGGGCTTTCTACGACTACTAGTAGCTCCTTATCTCGCGTTTCGTCGCTGCAAATGTCGCAAATTTCATCCTCGCTAAGTCCGCCGCAAATTTGACATTTGCCCGTAAATCTCACGGCGTCCTCGATGCTTTGCGCGAGCTTTAGTCCGCCGAAACTAT
>CALISV010000084.1 GCA_938041615.1 uncultured Campylobacter sp.
AAATTCTGTGCAGATGCGGCGAGATAACCGCATTACGCATTCGTGCCAATTTATAAGCGGCTTGCTTAGCGAAAATTCCATACTCGTGGATTTTAAATTAGCGCTAAAATTTTGCGGCTGCAAATTTAGCCGCAGACGCGGAATTTTGCCTTTATAAAATTTCGCGGCAGAAGTAGCGATAAGATAATGCTGAATTCAAACTATAGAAGTGCTGTGTTTTTACAAAACTAAGACTTTAATCGTGAAGCGGCTTCCATAGCGAGCTAATCGCAGGTATAAATCCTAAAGCTCGCCTCGCTGCATTTGTGCGGATTTGCTTGCAATTTAAGAAGCAAATCCGTCGCGTTTGCTATTTGTCAAAAACTCTTTTAAAAATCCCATCCACGTGCCTGGCGTAATACGCATAATCAAAGCACTCTTTTATCTCGGCTTCGCCTAGGCTTGCGCGTAGCTCCTCGTCGGCGAGCAAATTTTGCAAAAACAGACTCTCGCCGTTTTCGTTTATCACTTTTTTGCCCTCTTGCAGATCCGCCCAGACCTTCATCGCGTTGCGCTGTACGATCTTATATGCGTCCTCGCGTGAAATTCCGCGCTGCGGAAGCTGTAAAAGCACGCGCTGAGAAAAGACGAGCCCGCCGGTCAAATTTAGATTTTTCATCATATTTTCCGGATAAACTACCAAATTTGCGATCAAATTCGTAATGCGCGCGAGCATGAAATCGGCCGTGATGAAGGCGTCTGGTAGGATAAATCGCTCGACGGAGCTGTGGCTGATGTCGCGTTCGTGCCAGAGCGCGACGTTTTCGAGCGCAGGCGTCACGTATGAGCGCAGCATCCTGCAAAGGCCGGTGATGTTTTCGCTAAGTACGGGATTACGCTTGTGCGGCATCGCGCTAGAGCCCTTTTGGCCGGGACTGAAGTACTCCTCGGCCTCGTAAACTTCCGTCCTTTGGAAGTGGCGCACGGCGACGGCGATCTTTTCGCAGGTGGCGGCTAGCACGGCGATCGCGCTGATAACGTGGGCGTAGCGATCGCGCTGGATGACTTGATTTGACGCGGGAGCAGGTTTTAGACCAAGCTCGGCGCAGGTTAACTCCTCAAACTCGAGCGGTGCGTGAGCGAAGTTTCCCATCGCGCCACTTAGTTTGCCGTAGGCGGCGACCTCTTTGGCGTCTTGCAGTAGCTTTAGCGCGCGTGCGACCTCGTCGTACCAGACCGCAAGCACGAGTCCGAAGGTGATCGGTTCGCCGTGGATACCGTGGCTGCGGCCGACCATCATCGTGTTTTTGTGCTCCTGCGCTCTGGTTTTGATCGCGCTCATTAGGCCTTTTACATCCTCTATGATGAGCTCCATGCTGCTTTTGATCTGAAGCGCGACGGCGGTGTCGATGCAGTCGCTACTAGTCATGCCGTAGTGTACGAAGCGGCTCTCATCGCCCAGACTCTCGCTCACGCTCGTTAGAAACGCGATCACGTCGTGCTTGGTTGTCTTTTCGATCTCGTCGATGCGCGCTACGTCAAATTTTGCGTTTTTGCAAATTTTCTCGCAGTCCGCATCGCTGATAAAACCTAGCTTATTCCACGCTTTGACCGCAGCCTTTTCGACCTCTAGCCACGCACTGTATTTTGCCTGCGTATTCCACTTCTGCGCCATTTGCTCGCGCGAATATCTCTCTACCATCTCTTTAGCCTTTTTTATGCGAATTTTTGTATAATTTTTTAAGGAAAGATTATATAAAAACTGGGCTGAAAAGGCGGTTAGTATCCGCTAAATTTGCCCTTAAATTTTAGATTTAAAGAGTGAAAGTTGCCTTATATTCATAAATTTATCGCGCGCGCCGAAGGGCAAAAAGCGTATGAAATTTTACTGCAAAACGGCTATAAAATGCGCGAAGCCCAGCGCCTCATCGACAAAGGTCGGCTTACCTGCGACGGCGCGGTCGTCAGCGAGAAAAACGCTTTGCTAAGCGGTGAAATTTGCTTGATAGAGTATGAGACGAATCCACGAGGTCTAAAGCCGATTTTTGAGTGCGATAAATTTGCGGTTTTCGATAAACCCAGCGGCGTGCTCAGTCACCCAAACGGCAGGCACTGCGAATACTCGCTAAATGACGAAATTTGGTCGCTCTACGGCCGCGAGGCCTCAGTTGCACATCGCTTGGACTGTGAAACTAGCGGACTCATCGTCATTGGCAAAGACAAAAATGCGGTCGTAAATTTGAAAAAACTTTTTGAAAATCGGCAGGTTTATAAAAGCTACATCGCGCTCGCGCACGGAAAGATAAGCGAAAATTTGCGTATCGAAGCAAATATGGATCTAGCAAACGACTACGACGACGTGAAAATGCGAATGCGAATTTGCGAGGATGGCAAAAGCGCAGTTACGGAGATTTTGCCGATAGAGTATTTTGCCGATATCGATGCGACGCTGGTTCGAGCAGTACCGCTCACGGGCAGACAACATCAAATTCGCTTGCATTTGTTCCACGTGGAACATAAGATTTTAGGCGAACCGCTTTATGGCCTTTCTCGACCGCAAATCGAGAAAATTTTAGATAAAGAGATGAGCGAAACAGAGCGGATTTTGACAACCGGCGCGCCGAGATTGCTACTGCATTCTGATGAAATTTGCTTTAAATTTGACGGTGTAGAATACAAAATAAAATCCAAATTTGATGCGAAAGATGAATTTTATAAACTTGTAAAGCACGGATAGATTTTGAGCCGATTTGCTAGGCCTTTCTTTATTTACATTAGGAAGCTTTATAAAATATGACAGCACAAAAACGGTAAATTTTAGATATGTAACATCCGCTAGCAATAGCGTCAAGCGTAAAATAATACTGCAAAATTTAGTTACGATTACAGTGCGATGTATTCGCATAAAAAGCGTTTTTACTTTGGCTATATAGTAATGCAAGAGATAAGCTAACGTAAATTTTGTTAGCAGACAATGTCTTGTAAATAGTATTTTAAAGTTAAAATTTTGTTAGTAAATTTAACCCTGTTAGTTAGCCCGTGCACTAAATTTAGACGGTTGAGAACCGGTTTTAGCACCGGCAAATTAGATTAAGCAGAAATTTATGGGGGGGGTAGAATTACGCAAAATTTTATTTAAGGAGTATTTTTCATGAGTTTTATTAAAAAAATTTTCGGCGGACTTAGCGCGTCTTATTACCTGCGACATCTATTTTTCGGCGCTATTTTTACTACTTTATATGTCATACTTTTTTATAGTATGGGAGATAAACGAGTTCTTACATATATTGTCCTTGCAGGAAGCACCTTTTTATATCCATATTCTCGCTTTGTTTATGAAAGTATCGTAGGCTTCATATTTGGCAAAAACGTCTTTTTTGTAAATGCTATTTTTTTACTCGTCGCTAAATTTATGACGATGCTTATTTGTTGGAGCTTTGCAGTTTTTATTGCGCTGGTAGGAATTTTGCATCTATATTTTTATCACACGAAAAATAAAACTTTTGACGAGTAAAAATCAACCTGCGCGTAGGCGGCTCGGCAAATTTATAGCCAGAGGCTAAAACCCGAATGCCGTCTCGCCACTGCCGATTTTTATTACTTTGCCGCCTTACATCATCACACCTAAACCGTGTTCCATATCCCACGAACAGTTAAACTGAAAGCTGATCTTTGCGGTATTGCCTATGATATAATATTTTGCAGCTCCAATAGTTCGCTAAGTTGCTGCACCTCACTGACGTTAGGCATTAAATCGTCTTTTGTTTCGTCAGGGTAGTTGCAAATTTCTTGCATTTTTGGATATTTTTTAAAATTTCGGCCATTAAGTTTTTATCTTTTATCTCAGTTTCTAGGCAGATTTTTAGGATTTTTTGAAAATTTTCTTATCAATATAGCAAAAATCATAGAGCAAGAATGCTATATCATCGGTCGTGTTTGTCATAAAAAGCCGTCTTTATGATTAGTCCGAGCCCTAAAAAAACCACTATACAGACGAAAACTATCTGGGATATATCAAGTAGCGTCATTTTGCCGTCTTGGCTAGCGTTTTGCCATTTGTTTGATTGTCGCGCTCTTTTAGCTGTCCGCATGCCGCGCTGATATCTAGCCCCTTGCTCTGCCTGATGGTGCAGGTCACGCCGTGATCGCGCAGATACGTCTGAAATGCCTCCATATCGGCTGTGTTTGGACGTCCGTATTCGCTACCATCGTGTGGATTAAAGTAGATCAAATTTACTTTTGCTTTGATGCCGTGCAGCAGCGAAACGAGCTTTTTAGCATCTTTTATGCCGTCGTTCATGTCTTTTATGACGAGATACTCAAACATCACTCGCTTGCGCATATCGATCGGAAAGCCCCTCACGGCCTCCATAACGGACTCGATTTTGTAGGCGTTATTTATAGGCATCAATTTGCTGCGAAGCTCGTTAGTAACGGCGTGCAAAGATATCGCTAACAGCACGCCCAGATCCATCTCTCCGAGCTTTTTTATCTGGCTACCTAGCCCGCTCGTACTAACGGTCTGGCGGCGCGGCGCGATAGCTAACCCGTCGTTTTCTTTTAAAATTTTTATAGCTTTACTAACGTTTTCTAGGTTGTCAAGCGGCTCGCCCATGCCCATATATACGACGTTTACGCGGCGCTCGTAGGGGATTTTATTTTCTCTTTTTATCCACAAAATTTGCCCCACTATTTCGCCTGGCGTTAGGTTTCTCGTTAGTCCGCTCTTGCCGGTTAGACAAAACGAACAGCCCATGCGGCAGCCTACCTGCGAGCTAACACAGATGGTATAACGAGCATGGCGCGCTACCTCGCCATTTTCGTCGCTGAGCTCCTCTTTCATCGGTAGCAACACGCTTTCGATGCGCAGCCCGTCTTTGAGCTCGAAAAGATACTTTATAGAGCCGTCGGCGCTCTGCTCAAATTTGACGCACTTTAGCGGATCAAGGTAAAACTCCTGTGCCAAATTTGCACGCAAATCCTTTGGCAAATTTAGCATTTCATCAAAACTAGTTGCGTTTTTTTTGTATAGCCATTCGAAAATTTGCTTCGCGCGAAACGGCGGCGAGAGCTGCTCTTTCAGCTCGTCTAATGTAAAATCAAGCAAATTTTTCAAATGATTTCCTTTTGTTTTAGGTATTTTTCGAGCTCTTTTTTTGCTTGCTCGTGGTTTTTGATAAAGTCTGCGTGTGCGTTTTTGTCACAGAAATTCGTTGCTACAAATATACCGTAAGCCGGGATTTGAAATTTTTGCGCGACTTTGAGGACGGCAAAAAATTCCATATTTTCTAAAAAATATCCGCGCGCAAAAAGCTCGTGAGCTAAATTTTGATCTATTGTGATGAAATTTGAGGAATTTACTTTGCATGTTCCACGTGGAACAATAGAAGCGATTCCACTCTCTATCGGCAAATAACTTTTGTTTTCTAGGCTTGAAATTTCGATATTTGCTGCGACTGAGCTCTCGTAAATTTTAAAAATTTCCCCCTCTTTATAAAGTCCCGCCGAGCCTATAAAAATGATTTCTCTCGGTAGTGCGTTTAAAATTTTATCTGGGTTTTGGGAGGATTTCGCGCTTTGCAAAATGGGCGAATCTATCAAATTTAGTCTTTCATCAAACTGTCCATTGGCCATCAAATTTTGCTCGTATCTACCGCAGCTATCAACCATAGCTCGCTTTTGCAAAAGCGCCGTCAAATTTATGCTCATATCTACTAGCCCCACGCCCATAGGTAGCGCGAAAGGAAATATCTCGTTTCGCCCCGCTGAAATAATCACGCCATGCCCTTTTGTGCGCTAAATTTGAGTTCAAATTTCACAGCCTAACCTCGATGCCTTGCTCCCGCAAATATGTCTTAAGCGCCTTTATCTCAATCTCTCTAAAATGAAAGATAGAGGCCGCCAAGCATGCGTCCGCGCCCGCTAAAAATGCGTCCTTAAAGTGCTCCATTTTTCCCGCGCCGCCGCTTGCGATGACGGGGATATCAAGCGCGCTAAAAATCCGCGTTAAATTTAGCTCAAAGCCATTTTTGACGCCGTCGCAGTCCATCGACGTGAGTAAAATTTCGCCCGCACCGCGCTCCTGCGCCTCTTTCGCCCACGCCAGAGCGTCCCTGCCGGTATCTAGCCTACCGCCGTTTATAAACACGCTATAACCCTCGCCCGTTTTCTTTGCGTCGATCGCGACTACGACGCACTGCGAGCCGAATTTATTCGCTGCTTCGTCTATTAAATTTGGATTTTTTATCGCGGCCGAGTTGAGGCTTATTTTGTCGCAGCCAACGTTTAGTAGGCGCGAGATATCATCGATCGTGCGTATGCCGCCGCCAACGGTCAGCGGGATAAAAAGCTCGCGCGCTACCCGCTCCACGACATCCACGATCGTATCGCGCTCAAGGTGCGACGCCGTGATATCAAGGAAGCACAGCTCGTCCGCACCCTCCTCGTTGTAGCGTTTGGCTATCTCGACCGGATCGCCCGCATCCACGAGACCTACGAAATTTACGCCCTTTACCACGCGTCCGTCTTTGACGTCTAGGCACGGGATTATGCGTTTTGCAAAATGATTCATCGCTCTTCTTTAGCTAAAATTTGGCTTTATTTTAGCTAAATTTGACTTATCTAATCATTACATAAGATATTTTTGGGTAAAATCGGCGAAATTTAGGAAAGAAATGGAAAATATCAAAGCAAAAAAATGCTTCGGACAAAATTTTTTACACGACGAAGCGACGCTAAACAAAATCATCCAAGCGATTCCCAAAGATACGCAAAATATCGTTGAAATTGGGCCTGGCTTAGGTGATTTGACATTTAGAATTTTGCGGATTTGCGGCGTAACTAGCTATGAGATAGATACCGAGCTTTTTGCGCTGCTGCAGAAAAAATTCGCAAACGAAATTCAAAACGGACGATTGAAACTTTTTTGCAAAGACGCGCTGGATCAGTGGAGCGAAGACGGCTTAAACGATGAGCCGTATTTTTTAGCGGCAAACCTGCCCTACTACGTTGCTACGAAGATGATCCTAAATGCGATCGAAGACGAGAAATGTTGCGGCCTGGTCGTGATGATACAAAAGGAAGTCGCGCTCAAATTTAGCGCGAAAAGCGGCGATAGAGATTTTAGCTCTTTGGCGATTTTAGCCTCGCTTCAAGGCGGCTGTGAACTGCTTTTTGACGTGGATGCGAGCTGCTTTAACCCGCCGCCGAAGGTGACTTCCTCGGTTATAAAACTGCAAAAAAGTAAAAATTTAATAGGCGAAACGGGTATATTTGAGAGTAAATTTGAATACGAAAAATTTAAAACTTACCTCAAAATCGCCTTTAGCGCGCCTAGAAAAACGCTGATGAAAAATTTGAGCTCAAGCTACGAAAAGCCCGAAGTCGAGCGAATTTTTAGCATGTTAAATTTGAGCGCAAACATCCGTCCGCACGAGCTAAATGTCGATCTTTATCTAGAAGTATTTAAAAATTTAAAGGAAGATAATGAACGACAAAAACGAAGAAAAAGCGGTAGTTTCTCAGGGCAAGAGCAATAAAAAGCGCAGATTTCGCCCGAGAAATAAAAATAAACAAGAAAATTTAGACCAAAACGCACAAAACGGCGAGCAAAAAGCTAGTCAAAGCGTGATAGATAATTTCTTTTTAGAGCCTTTTGACGGCGGCGAACAGCACGCGCAAAACGGCGAACAACCTAACGCTAACAAACAAAACGGTAAAAGAAATCGTAGTAAAAATGGCAAACAAAACTCTCAAAACAGCGCGCAAAACGAAAATAAAAACGCTAACAAACAAGCTGCTAACACAGAAAATCAAACGGGCGAAGCTAAGCCGAAAAAACAGCGAAAGCCGAAGAAAAATTTACCCGCTAAGCTAAACGGTAACGAGCAGTGGCAGCAAGATATCGCCGCATCTATGGAGGCAAACAAGGCTGTCCACGAACTGCGTCTGGAGCCGATGAAATACCTAAACTCAACCGATCACAGGATCCGCGTTACGCCTCTTGGCGGGCTGGGCGAGATCGGCGGAAATATGACGATATTTGAGACCGATACGAGCGCGATCATTGTCGATATCGGCATGAGTTTTCCTAGTGAGAGCATGCACGGCGTGGATATCCTGATCCCTGACTTTGACTATGTGCGCAAGATAAAAGACAAGATAAAAGGCGTCGTCATCACGCACGCCCACGAGGATCACATCGGCGCGGTGCCCTACTTTTATAAAGAATTTAAATTTCCGATTTACGCCACGCCTTTGCCGCTTGGTATGATAAATAACAAATTTGAAGAGCACGGACTAAAACAGGAGCGTTCGCTTTTCCGTTCGGTCGAAAAGCGCAAGCCGTATCTGATAGGGG
>CALISV010000085.1 GCA_938041615.1 uncultured Campylobacter sp.
CAAAACCGTCAAAATTTGCTCCTCATTTAGGTCGGTGAAATTTATAAGATCGAGCATATTTCCTCCGCCTCGTAGATCTCGCGCCCGTTTGCCGCTAGCCACTGCGCCATCTCGTTTTGATTGTCCGCGACGCGCACGGCTTTAAATTTAGCGCCCAAAACCAGCGCTTCGTTTACGAGCGAGCTAGCTGAAATCACTAAAATTTCGCTCTCGTTCATCAGTCGCGCCACCTCGTTTGAGTTTATAAAAAGGCTAAAATTTGGCTCGCTATCCGCTAAAATTTGCAAATTTGTCAAATTTGCGTTCGCGCTTGTAGTGACGGCGGCCACTTTTTTGTTTTTAGCGAGCAAATTTGAGGCGATTTTGGCCGTCAAATTTAGCGCGTCAGTGCCGCCTAGCGCGATGAGGTAGTTAAATTTTTTCTCGCGTTTGATTTTTGCTTCGCCATAAAACTCGCTCCTAACTAGCGGCAAAAATATCAGCTCGCAGTTTGCGGGCGCTAGATTTATGTATTTTTGGGGCTGGGCGTAGATATTTACGTTTAGCAAGTAGTTGCAAAAATGCTTTTTATAGTTGTCGTCAAAGCTTAAAATTTGGATGTTCGTTTGCTCTTTGATTAGCTTTTCGTCCGCCGCACTAATGCCGTAATGATCGATTACAAGTAGCTCAAATTTATGCTCTTTTATCAAATTTACCAGCTCGCTTACGTCCATGCTTTTTAGCGTAAAAACGTGGTAGGGTATCTCGCCTATGAGACCGCCCGGTAGGTCGATACAAGCAAAGCTGACGTCTTTAAAATTTTGCGCCAAGATAAGGTCGCGCCTAATGTGACCGTGCCCGATTTTTGAGCCGCTATCTGCGCGGATGAGGGTTTTTAGATTTAAGATTTTGTTAAAATTCATCGAGTTTTTCCGCCAAATTTAAAATCCTAAGCGTCAAACAGACGGCGGTGATGAGGTAAACGGCGCCCGCCGAGGCGAAAAACAGGATCTGAAGCTCGTTTAGCCCGCGGTAGCTAGCCGCTAGATAAAAGATGTGCAAGATCCCCGCAACCGCAAAGATCTGCATGAGTGCTCTAGCTACCGATATTTTGGCTTTTAGGTAATCTTTTTGCATTTTTCCTCAGCGGTAATTTATCTCGTAAAGCTTCTGCGCAAACTCAAAATCCTCGGGCGTGTCGATGTCGCAGACTAAATTTCGCGGAAGCAAAAACGCCCTAGAATGCGGCGCAAAGATCGGTTTTTTCTCTAGCCACGCCTCGCGCCTACCGAAATAAAACGCGCCCGCGTCGTGATAGGCTCGCTCTAAATCCTGCGAGCGAGTTAGCGCAAACTGTGGGTAAAACATACTCACTGCGCCGTCCTCGCCAAGTCTGATCGCGCGCTGAATCGGGAAGCTAAACTCCGTCGCTGAAAATAAAAACTCGCACTTCGCATCCTCAAATTTGCCGTAAGCCTCGCGTAAAATTTCACCTGTAATAAGCGGTGCGGTCGCGTATAGGCAGCAAACGTGAGCATATCCACCTAGCCTCGCCGCCGCGTCCGCTACGGCATCGCTACTCGTGGCGTAGTCGTCGCTCAGCGCGGCGTCCCTCATAAACGGAACTTGCGCGCCAAATTTAACTGCGACGTCCGCGATCAGGGCGTCGTCAGTACTAACGATCACTCGCTCAAAAACGCCCGAATTTAGCGCCGCCTCGATGCTGTATGCTATCAGCGACTTGCCTAGAAAATCTTTAACGTTTTTGCGCGGTATGCGCTTGCTGCCGCCGCGAGCGGGAATGACGCAAAGGGCGCAGTTGTGGTTGTCTCTCATCAAATTTACCGCCTAAACCCTGCAGCCTTGCGGCGTATCAAAGCTCTTTAAAACCTCAAAAAGCGTATTTGTAACGAAATTTGCGTCCTTTAAACTCATGCACTGATGACACGGGATACTAAGCTCGGCGGCGTAAAAATCCTCGGCGCTAGGAACCGAGATATCGCCGTAGCGCTCGCGGTAAAAGCTAAATTTATAAGTCGGTTTATAGTGCACCTGCACGCCGATGCCGCGCTCGTGAAGGGCGGCGAAAATGTCCTCTTTGGCGCACCAAAACTGGCGAAATAGCAAGATAGGGTAGAGGTGGCGCGAGCTAACGACGTCGCCGGGTAGCTTCACGGTGCTAAAATACGGATTTTTCTCAAATTTTTCATCGTAAAATTTGGCGATTTTCTCACGCGTCGCGATGGTTTCGTCTAATCTTTTTAGCTGATTTAGCCCTAGCGCGCAGGCGACGTCGGGTAGGCGGTAGTTGTAGCCAAGCGCGCTCTGGTCGCTATCCCAGAGGCGTTTTTTAGCTATGCCGTGCGAGCGGTAAAGGCGTGCTAGGCGCGCTATCTCGTCGTCGTTTGTCGCTAGCGCGCCGCCCTCAAACGTAGTTAGCGGCTTAACCGGGTGAAAGCTAAAAATGCTAACGTCCGCTTTTGCGCCGACTTTTAAGCCGCCTTGCGAGCTGCCCAGCGCGTGCGAGGCGTCGTCAAGCACCTTTATGCCGCGCTGCTTGGCTAGTTTTAGGATGGCGTCTAAATTTACTGGATTGCCGCCGAAATCAACCGCCGTTATGACTTTGGTTTTGGGCGTGATGAGGCTTGCTAGGGCGTTTTCGTCGATATTTCCGTCAAATTTGACGGGTGCAAATTTAACCTCTGCTCCAGCCATTAGCGCTGCGTTTGCCGTCGCCGCAAACGTGATGGGCGTAGTTACGACCTCGTCTCCCTCTCTCACGTCTAGCGCTAGATACGCGACATGAAGTGCGCTCGTCGCCGAGTTCATCGCTACGACGTGCTTTACGCCGACGTACTTTGCGATCGCCTGCTCAAATTCGCCGACCTTGTCGCCGCCCGTTAGGATATCGTCTTTTAGGGCGCTCACGACGGCAGCGATGTCGGAGTCGGTGATTTGTTGTCTGCTGTAAGGTATCATTTTTATCCTTTTTCGACTTGTCTTTTTGGCGGCTCGTCTTTTTCCGCTATACGTCGTTAAATTTAAAATTTTCTCGGTCACGTATTTTATATACGCTCCCTCGCAAATTTTAAATTTGCCTCGTCTAGCGAAAAAAATACTTTGCCTTGTTTTTCTAAATTTAAAGGCTTAGGCTCAAATTTTATAAATTTCGGCC
>CALISV010000086.1 GCA_938041615.1 uncultured Campylobacter sp.
CAACGAATTTGGATCTAGTAGTGAGTGAATAAAGCACGAGTGCAACCGAACCTCGTCGTTTATATCTAGTAGCGTCACAAACAAATTATAATCGTTGTTACCGCGCAGTTTTTTGACCTCTAGCTTATCATTTAGGACTTTGATTTGTTTTAGCATAGATTCAAGTTTTTCTATATCCATACTTTCTCCTTTAAATTTTTAAAGCATTATAGCCAGCAAAGCAGACACTTTTTTGTCTAGTTTGCCACTTCGCGCAGTTTTTCTAAAACCTTAACCATAGCTAGAGTATCTAGTTTGCAGTATGCTAAAAGCGCCTTTTTATAGGCCTCACGCTCATCTGCTGACATACGCGTCATGTTTTCGTATGCCTGCATCGCTTCGCCGCCGTGATGGATCAAATTTAGATCCTTGTATGCCGACTCAAATTCGGGCACAAGCGCTGGCAGGACGTATTTTATAGAGTAGCTGCCCTGCATCTTTGGATGATAGTAGCTCTTGCTCGCAAATGGTGCCATTAGGTCCTTTATATTGTCGTGGATAGCCATAAGCTCATTTGAAATTTGAGGATAGTTTGTGACAAGACGTCTTATCACTCCTTTTTCAAAGCTCATGTTATAGGCTAACACGCAAGCATCTTGTGGGATAAATTTGATCAAATTTAAAGCTAGTTCATATCTAGGATCGGCTCCGATCTCTGCCAAGAACTCAAAATGCTCTAAATTTCCTTTGCCGTCCTCTTTGTGGATAGAAAACTGAAAAGGTATCTGCTCGTATGGACTAAGCCCTATAAACTCAGGCACCGCCTGCTGAAAAGTCTCAAAGTCAAGATGGTAGAGCGGATAGCTAAGGGTGTCCAAAAACTCTTTGATAGCCTCCTTGTCTATGATCTGCTTTTGCGAGAGTTCGGAGCGGATTTGGATCTGCTGAGAGGCGTTAAATTTATCTAGATCTTTGATATCTTCAAATTTAACCACACCATTTTTATAAAGCTCAAATTTCTTATCGCTTCTAAGCCTAGATATGTTAAAGATGCTATACTCTGGTATGCCGCGCTGCTCGCACCAGCAGTACTCCCAAGCGTCGCAATGATAAGGGTCTGAGCAGTGAGGACCGATATCTACCTCTGGCTCAACGTTTTTGCTTAAAATTTTTTCAAATTTATTTAAAATTTGAGGAATTTCTGCTTGTTTTTGTATGATCTGCTCGGTCACATCTTCGGCGTGAAAAAGCTTTTCAAGCTCAAGCCTCTCGCCTCTTACATAGGTGTTATCTATGTGGATGATATTTGCACCGCTTACTTTGTAGCCAAGCGAGCTAATGACATAATACTGGATGCTCGCATCATCGATATAAACGTCTTTTACCGAGGTTGAGCTTTTTACTTCGTTGATCACGAGCCCATCCTCGCAGATACGAAGAATATCGACCATCACAAGGATGCCGTCAAAACAAAAAGTAGCCTCGTAGATCACCTTTGTGCCGCGTTCTATAAGCTCTTTTGTTTTTGCCATTTGCGCACTAAAGTCGCCCGTGTACTCTATCCTCTCACCGCCGCTAAATAGCTCACAGGCCAGCTCGCCGACCGATGTGCCAGTGTCAAACACAGCCTGCGCACCGTCATCCGGAGCTTGCAAAACCTCAGACTTTTTCTTTTTAAGCCACAAGCTCTTTTCGCACTGAAGACCACGAACATAGAGGGATTTAGAGAGGGTCATTTTTCTATGCTTTCTGCAAGTTTATTTGCCTCATGTTCTACAAAATTTAATACATCGTAAGAAAGGTTCTGTGGATCTAAAGCTTCGCCCACTAGCGAGTCATCTATCATCCATTGGTATTTATTTTCATCTTTTTTGATAAAGCTGATTTTGTTACCGCCTATTAAAACATAAGGAATTTCTGTGCCAGCTTTTACCCATCCATAACCTAGTTTTTCGTCGGGTAGATTTTGATATTTCTCTTTTAATATTGTAAATAAGGCGTAAGTGTAATATTCCACATGATAGCTGCTGGTAACCGTTTTTGTTAAAACCTTTATCGTATAATCATATGCCAATATGAAAAAGTGAGTACATTCTTTTAAAATTTCAGGATATTTTATAAAATAATATCCCCAATAGCTCTTATCGTCGAACTCCTCTATAATATATTCCAAACTCCTATTATCATCAAGCAGACCTTTTATAATTTGGCTTTTTTCTTTATCAAAAAATACGCTTCGCCAGTTATCGTCTTTATTACGGTTGCCGCTACTTTTATCTTCATCTTTAAATTTACAAAATGTAAAATAACTACTATTGCCGCGCTCAGGTAAATAATCGCCCTTCGTTAATAGCGCCCTTTGAAACAAGAAGTTTTCCTTGTCCTCTTTAAATATCTCATCAAATTTCTTATAGTATCTTTCAAATTCATTTACATCATCTTTTGCAAAATTTATAAGAAACGTCAAATTTGACCCAAGATACCAATGTTTTTCAGCTTTATTGATAGCATCAATCCATCTCGTGTCGCTTTGCATTAGCTTTAGCTTCTTTTTTTCTTGCCATTTATAAAAACCAATTGTTTTAAAGCTTTCCGGCTCCTTGTCATCAAAACCTTCTAGTAGCTTAAAAATATCTTCATTCTTACATTTTTCGCAAATTTCATTTATAAACTCAAAAGCCTGTTTTAGATTTAAAATGCTGTCTATATTAAAATCTTTTGCGATGTTTGTGGTTATTCTTTCATACTCTTTATAAAACTCTTCGCCAGGCTTTTTTGGGGCTCCAAAATTTATCAAAAACATAGATAGTGCAAAAAACTTAACCCTTGTTTCATAGGTAACATCTTTGCTAGTATCAGTAAAATTTTT
>CALISV010000087.1 GCA_938041615.1 uncultured Campylobacter sp.
TCTTGCCGGTTTTGCAAACGGCGGCGAGTTTGCGTGGTTTTGCGGTTAAATTTAGCCGTATTTTTATAAATTTTACGCGCCCGGCTAGCCAAACGACGGATTTTGGGATTTGGCGGCGTAGCTTGCTTTTTAGCCGCCAGTCAAATTTGGCGTAAATTTAAGACCCGACTAGCGCAAAATCGCTACCGTTTTTGCCGTCAAATTTCACTCCGCTCTTAAAAAATTAGCGAAAAAATAGCCCACGCCCAAGTTATCGCAGCCGTGCCGATAGAGAGGCAAACGGCGGCAGAGGCGCAGTCTTTGGCGATTTTAGCCAATGGATGAAAGTCTGGTGAAACGAGATCTACCACCGCTTCGATCGCGGTATTTAGGCACTCGCAGATCAAAACGAGCCCGAAAACTGCGATCAGTAGCACGTGCTGCTCGGTGGAAACGGGTAAAAATAGCGAAACTAGCGCGAGTGGAACGATGACGCAAAGCTCAAAGCGAAACGCCGCCTCGTTTTTTAGCATCGCAGCAAGCCCCTCGAATGCAAATTTGGAGTTTTTGAAAAAGTTGTATTTGGGTTTCATATCTTGCCTTTAAATTTGTGCAATGATAGCGTAAATTTGCTTTATAAGGCGCTTTTGCGGACGGCGCGGTTATTTAAGCGTAGCCAAATTTACCGCTCAAATTTGATCAAATCCGGCCTGCGTAAATTTACTCCTCGGAAATCTTTGAAGTCTTATAAAGTAGCGCAAACGCCGTCGCTCCGATAAGCGCAAAGCTCGCGACCATAGGCGTCAGCGTGCCACGAAACATCTGTCCGATCGCGACTCCGATAGGAAGCGAAACAAAGGTCGAAACCGAGCCGATCAGCGCAGCCGCCATGCCCGCGATCTTGCCCATCGGCTCCATCGCCATCGCGTTTAGGTTGCCAAAAAGTATGCTCACGCAAAAAAAGCTACTCATGCAAAACGCCATAAAAGCCCACAGCGGCGGCACTCCATCATACGCGATGACGACTGGCAAAAACGCGACCGCGATAACGCAAAATGCCCCCATAGCGCGCATGCTAAGGTAGCGCATGCCGTAGATCATCACGAGCTTTGCGTTTATCATCGACGCGGCGCCTAGAGCCAGCGCGTTTATCGCAAAATATATAGGAAACTCGTCGCCTAGCTTGTAACTAACCTCGAAAATCTGCTGAGCGGTGCTGATATAGCTCAAAAACATCCCAAAAATCAGCCCCAAAACGATCGTATAGCCTGCGGTACGCCTGTTTTTCACGACGTGCGCGGCTTCGGTTTTTATCAAATTTAGGCTAAATTTATTGCGATTTTGCGCCGGCAGAGTCTCGCTCTGGCGCAGTCCAAACCACGCTAGGCACGCAAGCCCCATAAAAGTAAGCATCAAAAATATGCTGCGCCAACTATAAATTTTAAAAATAAAGCCGCCGATGATGGGAGCTAGTGCGGGCACGATGATGAAGACGGCCGCGATAAAGCTCATCACGCGAGCCATCGCGCGTCCCTCGTAAAGATCGCGGATAAGCGCCATCGCGATGATCCTAGGTCCCGCAGCGCCTAGCCCCTGGAAAAATCTGCTCGCCAAAAGCGCGGTAAAATCGCTCGTGACGACCGAAATAAAGGAGCTTACCGTAAATATCGCAAGCGCTAGCAACACGGCGTTTCGTCGCCCGATAAAGTCGCTAAGCGGCCCGTAAAATATCTGTCCGACGGCAAAGCCCGCAAACATCGAGGAGATGACGAGCTGGGTTTGATTTATCTGCGTAACGCCAAGATCCAGGCCGATTTGCATGAGTGCGGGCAGCATCGCATCGGTGCTCATCGCTCCAAGCGAGGTTAGAAGCGCCATAAGCGCGATAAATTCTACGAAAGGCAAGGTTTTGGGGATAAATTTCATCTTAAATTCCGCTTTTTGGATTTGAGAGCGATTGTATAAAAAATAAGCTTAAATTTTGAGGTTGGTTTGGGTGGAAATTGGCGCCAAATTAAATTTGATCTATCTAAAAAACTCGGGGTCAAATTTGGAGATCAAATTTAAGTCCGCACGAGTAAATTCAGCTAAATTTAACGCTT
>CALISV010000088.1 GCA_938041615.1 uncultured Campylobacter sp.
TGCGCTATTTTGACCTAGCAAGCCGCCTGCTATATCCACCACGCTAGCCGCAAAGCAAAAAGCCGTGCTAGCAGCCAAAAATAAAAGCTTTTTTACCACGATTTGCCCTTATTTAGAGCTACGAATTCGTCGTATGTGAGCAGCGAAACCTTGTCTTTTTCTATTAAAAATCTTTTTGGCCTATCGTCGCCAAATTTGATCGTTTGCCCGTCTATTTCAAGGTTTATGTCGCCATGCCCGGTTACTGCGAGCTGCTTTTTGCCTATTTCGATCGTGAAGCTATTTGTAGTGTCTACGGAGCGCTTTTTATTTTCGTCCAAATTTATAACGCCCAGCCACGTTTTTTTGCGCGGCACGATTTTTATCTCTTTGGTGCTTGCCGATAGATGCCAAATTTTATCGTCGCTTGCTTGCTTTACCTCTTTAGAAGCATCGCTTGATGTATTTTGCTCTTGATTTTGCGTGATATTTTCTTCTTTATTAGTTTGCGTGGTTTCGTTTTTGTCGGTATTTACGCCCAAATTTACTTCAGGTACGGCTACTGACGCATTTTCTTCGGTTGGCAAAATAGGCTCGAGATTTTTTATAGCGTATAGATTTTCGTCATTTGTAGCGTTTTTGCTCTCTTGTTTTGCTTCGTTTAGGCTTTTGGCTGCTTGTTGGACGGCGACGGCTCCAGTGTAGGTAACGCTTTTATTCTTGTCTTCGAAAATGTTTAAAACATTACTAAGGTAATTACCTTCGTTAAGTACGTATACTACGCCCGCAACAACCGCGACAAGCGCTAAACCAAGGAGTTTCACACCTGTATTAGAGTGTTTGCTGTCTGCAGTGTATGCGGATATCTTAGGCGATACGGATATGCTTTTGTGTTCGTTTTTTTGATTGCGCTCGGACATAAACGCCTCATACTCGCTCATCCATTGCGAAAAGTCGATATTTAGCTCGCGCTCTAAAATTTTAATGAAGCCTTTAACGTTTAAACGTGCCAATTTTTCAAAATTTTTATCAGAGATGTATCCTAAGTGCTCGGCCTCTATATGAGTTCTTCTCGAGACTTCGTTTAATCCCAGCTCTTTTATCAAACTTATATCATTCATTTATAATCCTATCGCAAAGTATGGCAAACGCAGCCGAGACGTTTAGGCTGTCCCAGTCGTTTTTCATTTTTATTCCTACTATTTCGTCGCTTTTGGCAAGGACTTTTTTGTGCAAACCTTCGCCTTCGCTACCCATCACGAGCGCGACTTTTTGGTTAAATTTGACCTCGTGAGCGTTTTTGCCGCCGCTTGCCGTGGCGTAAATTTTAAAACCGACCTGTTTTAGCTCGTTTAGCAAGCTAAGTCCGTCCTCTACGAGAGCGATATTTGCCTCGTAGGCCGCTCCACTACTAGCTCGCAGCACGCCTTCCATCGCCAAATTTTTAGCGACGACTACGACGCCTCCGCAGCCCAGCGCATGCGCCGTTCGGACGATGGCGCCGATGTTCCCGACGTCGCTAAGTCCGTATAAAACCGCTATAAAATTTTGTTTTTTTATCTCGTCGATACTCTTAAACTCAAACTCTTCGACCTCGGCTAAAAAACCTTGGTGATTGCCGCCGTGCGCGAGAGCTTGAGCTTTTTGATTATCCACGCGCTTTATCGGCGCACCGACGCCCACGATCTGTGAAAATAGCGCCTTGTCGCACTCTTTGGCGAGATAGACCGTTTTGACGCTTTTTTTGTAGTTTTTTATGATGTGCAAAAATAGCTGTTTTCCGTATATTATCATCGCCTGATAATAGCTAAAAATCGGTAAAATTTAGCTAAATTTGGGGTAAATTTGTAGCTTGATTAAGTGTGTCTGTGAGTTTTAGTGGGTGAGCTCAGAGTAAATTTCTTTAGCATTTCGGCCCGTGATTTTGGCTAGCAGTTTAGACTTGGCTTTTGGCGAAATTTCAAGCTCCAAAATATCGTTTTGAGTGATTTTTTCTGAGGTAAAATTTGGATTTTTGTGCACGACGACGCACCACTCGCCGCTTAAATTCGCATTTTGCAGTTTTTTTGCCAACTCACTTGCCGTGGCTCTAAATTTGGTTTCAAATTTTTTCGTAGCTTCTTTGATCGCAAAAATTTTGCGCTGCGCATCGATCCTCGCGATCTGCTCTATTAGCTTTACCACGCGCCTTGGGGATTCGTAGAGTACGCACGGATAGGGGCTTTGCATTAAATTTAGGATCTGGGCTTTGCGCTGCGTGCCGTCATTATTCAAAAAACCTAAAAAGCTAAATTCTTTCTCCACCAGCCCGCTTGCGGCGGCTGCGAGCAGCAGAGCGTTTGC
>CALISV010000089.1 GCA_938041615.1 uncultured Campylobacter sp.
ATAAAATCTAGAGTCAAATTTGCTGCGACTTTTAAATTTAAATAGCTTCTGCCGCCCGCTCAAATTTAGTCTGATTTATAAAGCTTAAATTTGATAAAATCCCGAGACATTTTATCAAAGGAGAAAAGATGAAAAATTTAGTTTTAGCTGCGATTTTGGCGCTAGTTTTTGCAGGCTGCGCGGCGAACAAACCCACTCCCACCGAGCAAAACGCGCAGGAGTATCGCCACGCTACGCAGATAAAAGACGCAAGCTGCCCACATCACGGCATGGCAAACGCTAGCTGCGCCCAGTCTCACGGCGCGATGAAAGAGTGCCCTCGTCACGGAAATCACGGAGTAGACAAAAATCTCGGCTGTAGCGGCGACTGCGCCAAATCAAAACCATGCCCAAAATGCGACGCAAAAGCGCACGGGTGCGCGCAAGATAAAGGCTGCGCTCATCACGGAAAAAGCGGCGCAAGCGACAAAGCACACGCCTGTCCCCATCACAAACACTAAAATTTAATGCGGTCAAGGTCAAATTTGATCGCATTCCCCTCAAATTTACGCCGGCTGGCAACATCAAAATTAAGCTCAAATTTCGCCGCAAAGTAGTTAAAAATCGCTTTTGGTCTCGTCGTCTAAAATTTTAAGCAAGCTAGGCATCCTAAACTCGCCGCTCATCCACTTTACGAGCCATGCCGCTTCATCTACGCCAATACCGATCGCGCTAACAAAGAGCGGCCTCTTACTACCGCCTCTGCAAATTTCTCTTACGAGCTTACAGCTTCCTTTAAAAGGCGATTTGGCTACGCCCACGATCTGCACTCTGCGCTCCAAGCGCTCGTATAAATGCCCGCCCAGACCGTATCTGCCATCGCCATCAAGATAAACAAAACCGTCGATCACGATGAGCGAGATATCCCGCACGTCCAAATCCTGCAAAAGCGAGACGATGCACGGCAGCTCCCTTTTGTAAAAACTTCCGCTCTCATAGGGCGCTACGCCGTCTACTACTTTTGAGATGATTTTGAGCGGCTTTTCGTCGCTAAAGTTTTCAAACAAAACCCCTACGACTTTAGCCTTGCTTCCCGCATAATACGCATCTACGGCAAGTTTCACCGCTATCCTTTTTCGCTTAAATTTGAGCCGAATAAAAAGGCGACTTAGATTAAAGCATTAAGCCGCCTCAAAAGCTCAAATTTAATCTCGCTGTAAAACGACTTTATTGCCTTTGGTGCCAAGCACGCGCACCTTTGCACCCTCGGCTAAATTTCCGTCGTAGCGCCACAAAGTACCTTTAAAATAAACCATACCCTCTCTGATCTCGCCCTCGCCGCTCTCGTTTAAAAAGTCTTCTTTGACTTCGCTTTCGTGCTGGTTAAATTTGGCCTTTAAAGGCTTTCTAAGCGCAAAAAGCAGGGCTAGCGAGATGATAGCGATGAGTAAAATTTGATACTCCCAAGCGATATCGACGAAAAATCCTAAAACTCCGACCGCTAAAAATCCAAGCCCGAAAAATAGCACGAAAAAGCTACCGAGCATAAACTCGAGCATGACTAATCCGACGCCGGCGGCTAGCATCAAGTATGCGGGTATCATTTCGCCGCCCTAGCGCCCAAAAAGTCCTTTAAAACGCTTAAAGAGCCGATGAGCTCGGTCGCTTCGTAAGGGACTAAAATTTTATCTTTCGAGCCGTTTTTGGCTAGCTCGTTAAAGGCTCCGACGCGGTCGCGCGCAAGCAGGAACTCGGCGGCTTTTGCGTTTTGCGCCATGCTTTCGTTTATCATATCCATCGCCTCTTTTTGGGCCGTCGCTAGCGCGATTTGCTCGTATTTTTTCGCATCGGCCATACGCTCGATGGCTTCGGCTTGCAATACTTTTTCTTGCTTTAGCGCCTCGGCATTGCGGATGAGCGCCTCTTTTTCAGCCTGCGCTTTTAGCTCGATCGCGCGTTTTTCGCGCTCGGCTTTCATTTGTAGATTCATCGCCTCTTCGATGCCGTGCGGGACGGAGATCTCGGAGATCTCGACGCGCATGATCTTTACGCCCCAGTTATCGGCGGCGTCTCCGAGCGCTCTTTGTAGCGCGGAGTTTAGGCGGTCGCGCGAGCTAAGCGTATCATCAAGGTTCATCGCGCCGATCTCGCCGCGCAGCGTCGTCATAGCTAAATTTGCGATCGCGCGCTTATAGCTATCGACGTTATACAGAGCCATTTTGCCGTCCACGACCTTTAAAAACACGATGCCGTCGACGCTGATGTTTACGTTATCTTTGGTGATGACTTGCTGTTTCGTGATATCTACTAGCTGTTCGCGCACGGTGATCACGGCGCGGATCTGATCGACAAAAGGGATGATGATGTGAAATCCGCCGTCAAGCACCTTATGGAATTTACCCAAACGCTCGACGATGTATATATCAGACTGCGAGATGATCTTGATACCGGCTTTTAAAAACAAGACCGCAAAGGCCAGCACGACCACGGCAAATACGATAAACGGGATGCTCTCTTCCATGACTACTCCTTAAAATATTTTTCATCATTTTAGCCGCTTTTTGCTAAAATTTCGCCATTTTAGCGGAAATTTTTTAGTATAATTAGCCAAAATTTTAAGGATAAATCATGAAAAATATTTTATTTTTAGCTGCGGCTGCGATGATATTTGCAGGCTGTGCGGCAAGCGGTGGCACAAGCGCGGTAAGTAACAAAAAATGCGGCGGTACGGAGGTTTTTGAGACGTGCGGCGCCGAGGTAGATAAGGAAAATTTGATCGGAGTTTACGAGGCTAAGGTACTTTGTGACGGTTGTAGCGAAAACTCAAAAAGCACGCTAATCCTAAACGCCGACAAAACGTTTAAAATCGACACCGTTTATCAAAAAAAGATCGCGCAAAGAGAGCTTCAAAGCGGTAAATATGAGATAGAGGGCAACACCCTAAGCGTGACGAATCAATACCGCGAAAAGCTAAATTTCGAGATTAACGGCGATACGCTGCGCCAGATAAGCAACCAAAACAGCTTTATCAAAGAAAACTTCGCCCAGGAGCGCATCTACAAAAAGCTAGAAGCAAACTAAGCGGCAAATTTAGCACTCAAATTTGACCCGAAGCCAAAATGAACAAATTTATCGACCTACTAAAAACGCAGCCCGTTTTCGCGCGCCTCTCGCTCATACAACTGATTTGCTATTTCGGCGTTTGGTTCTCGCACACGGGCATTTTCACGCTACTTATCGAGCTTGATGCGCCCGTTTGGGCGATCACGGCGGCGGCTGCGTTAGCTTTCGTGCCGGGCGTGCTACTATCGCCTTTTAGCGGTATCGTGGTGGATAAATTTAGCCCAAAACCTATGCTAATAGCGCTCACGGTCGTAGAGATGGCGACGGT
>CALISV010000090.1 GCA_938041615.1 uncultured Campylobacter sp.
AGACGAATAAAAAATTTATTAGTGATATATTGGCCAATGTCGCAAAAGACATTAGAACAGAAGACAATATAAACATTAATATAGATGAAGCAACCAAAGATGAGAGCGGAACTCCTGATATTATAGAAACTATAATAAAAAAGATTTCTAATGCTGATGTGTATGTAGCAGATATAAGTATTGTTGGGTCATATAGCGATACAAAGAAGACTCCAAATCCAAATGTATTATACGAATTAGGGTATGCAGTTTCAAGGCTTGGATGGGGTAGGATTATTTTGATTTTCAATGATGAATTTGGCAAACTTGACGACTTGCCTTTTGATATAAATAAGAGAAGAATAAGTTTAAATTATTCACTTAAAGAAAGCGATGACAGCAATCATATAAAGTCTATGTGTGGTAGTAAGTCAAAGTATTTAAAAGACTACATAAAACAAATATTAGAAAGAAATCCTACAAAAGAATGGGATAGAAGAGAAGAAGATATACTAAGAAAACGGGATATAGATAATTTAGAAAAACTATTTAAATATCTTAATATAGGGATATTTTATGAATTTGCGGATAGTATGCCCGAAAGTGTCAGTAAAAATACTCTTTTTTTCTCTGAAAAATTATATGAACTATTTCAGTCTGGATATTTTCATATATATGACAAAGATATAAACGAGCATCTATTGACGTTTTATGGGGCATTCGATAAAATATTTAAAATGACATCAAGAGATTATTGTATCTCTAACAATGGGGAAATAAAATTTATATTTGATAGAAGTACTCCGGAAATAGAAGAACAGCAAAGAAAAGTACAAGATGATATAAGAAAAGAAGTATTGAATTTGAGGGGCGGATTAAATATGTTAATGGATGTAGTGAGAGAAAAATTTATAGAAATTGACATTGAAGAGCTTAATGAGATTGGTGTTAAAGAATGGCGAGATACTATAAAAAATTAGATTTAGAACAATAAAGTATTTTATAAATTTGAAGATTAAGATGTGTCGCTTAAAATTCAAAAGAATGTCACCTTGCTGTTCTAGAATTGTTTTTAATTCAATAACGATTCTACTGTAAATTTTATATATTTTAAAAATCTATAAAATTTCACTAAATTATATTTGTGGTACAAGTTTGTATTTTGCAGCCAAAATCACCCATATGTAGCTTGTTGCTTTATGGGTGGTCTCGCCTGCTATTTATCCCAAAATTAGCCTCCTTTTAAGCCGTAAATTCGGCTCCATTTTTATGCTATAATCTTTTAAATTCATCAAAAGGAGAGATAATGAAAAAAATAGCCTTATCGCTTGCGCTTTTGTGTGCGGCGGCGTTTGCCAAAGAGTACGACTACATGCTAGCTAGCACCGCGCAAAAGACTTTTGAGGAGCCGACTTCTAGCTACGAAACCAAGCAAAGCTACGATGCCAAGGCTCGCCGCCTAGAGCTAGTGAGCAGCTCCGAGCTCGCAGACGGCCTAAAGGGCAAACACAAAGAGATCAGCTACTACAACAAAGCCGGCGAGATGACGAAATTTGAAGCCTATAGCTATGATTTTACCGCGAAAAAATGGGTCAAAGTAACCGAATACAAAGCCGATTATAAAAAAGGCGTCCTCACGCAGGAGTCTAGTTCGTTTATCAGAGGCGTGCCGGAAAATGCTAGCAAAATCGTCACAAAGTACCTAAAAAACGCTAGCGAGGAGATCAGATACGAGCTGGTAAAGGGCAAATGGCAAAAAGCCGCGCTAACCAAAACCATCGAGAACGCATACGGCGAGAACGAGCTCATCGTGCTTAGCGTCTGGGACGGCAAAAGATGGCAGCCTAAGTCAAAAACTCAGCTGCTCTACGGCGCGGACGGACAGACGCGCGGCTATGAGAGCTGGGACTACGAAAACGGCGCGTGGCAAAACCGCGAAAGAAGCACTGTTGCGGGCGATGTGAAGGGCAAATACGAGCAGGTAAGAAGCGTGTTTGAGGACGGCGCGTGGCGCTATGACGAGATGTCAAAGCACGACTACGACGCCTCTAGCGGCAAAGACGTGACGATAAATCTCATCTGGAACGCCGAGCAAAACGCATGGGAAAACAACAGCAAAAGCGTCTCGGTCGTAGAGGGCGCGGGCTTTGAAACGGCGGCGTTTTTGTGGGATAAAGAGCGCAAAGAGTGGACGCAGGAGTACTCCAACCGCAGCATCTATGACAAGAGCGGCGAGCGTCTGCTAACGCAGCGATACGACACGATGGACGGCAGCGAGAAGTTCGTCTACGGCTACAACGAGCGCGGCGATAACGTGAGCGTGGATATCTATGAGCTAGCTAGCGACGAAAACGGCAAAAGATGGGTGCAAAATAAGCGCCTGGAGACGACCTTTGATCCGCATATACTAGCCGACGACGTCGGACACGGCGGCTCGCTGATGTCCTTTGAGATGCCTAGCAGATACGCGGTGACTAGCTTTAAGCAATTCGTCGCGGCGGACGGTAAATTTAAACTCGCCTCAGAGCAGACGTGGAAATATAAAAAGGTCAAATGATCTTTTACTAGCGGCCCAACTGCGGTAAATTTGACGCTTTGGATTTGGTCAAATTTAACGAGCGCCCGAGCGTCAATTTGGCTCGTTAAATTTTGCTTTCGCATCAAATTTAACGCCGTTTGGGCGGCTAAATTTAAAAAGGAGCAAATGTGAGACTTTTTTGGAAAGCGGCGGCGATGGCGGCGATTTGGGTCTTGCCGCTAGCTGCGTCGGGCGAAATTTGCCTAAAAAAGACTATCTATAAAACGCAGGGCGACGCCGTGCCGCACTACAAATACGAAACGAGCCAAGCTTACGACGCGAAGGCTCGACTACTAGAAAAAATCTACGACGAAATCAGCGATGAGGGCAGGCGCAGGACGAAAAGCATTGTCAAATTTGACGAAAGAGGCGAGCGTGAGATAGGCAGCACAGAGTACGATTGGGACTTTAGTGCTGGCAAATGGCGCAAAGCAGGGATCTTAAAAACAGAGAGGACAAAGGACGGTGCGTTTGTTTTTATCGATACCCGCGGTCAAAACGGCAAACTAAACCAAGGTCAAAAAACCGTCGAAAAGCGAACGGGCGCGACGGAAATCTCTCAAAATTTCACTCTAAAAAACGGCAAATGGACGCCGACGTATCTAATCAAAAGACTCTATGACGAAAACCATAAAACTACGCTCGTAGCGACCTTTGAGTGGAATACCAAAGCCAAAAAATGGACTCCGTACGAAAAATCGATATACCGCTATAAAGGTGACGTCTACGCTAGCTCCGAGGGCTATAAATGGCGCGGCAAATGGGTGCCGCAGACGAAGCATTCGGCCTTTACGGCCGTGGACGGAATGCGCACCGAGATAAATTTTGCGTGGAGCCAGGACGCGTGGCGACCGGAGGAGAGGACGGTGCAAAAAATAGAGCCCGAGTTTAGGCGCTTTACCGATCTTAGATGCCGCTGGGACGCCGCAAAGAGCGAGTGGAACGGCTGCTACAAAAACGTGCGCGAGGAAACCGAGCAAGGTCGCCTAAAATACTCCGCATCGTCGTTTTGGCGTGAGGAGTCGCAGCGCTGGGAGATAGTATTTGAAAACGAGCTTAGCTACGACGCGCACGGTAACCTGATAAAAAATCGCGAGATGTCTGATGGCGAGCGGCGCGAGTATGTCTACGCCTACGACGAAGCGGGAAATAACGTATCCTCAGCGCTTTGCGAGCCCGATGAGAGCGGCAAATGGCGCGAAACGCAAAAAACGGTAAACGTCTTTGAGCCAGAAATTTTAGCACGCGACGTCATAGACCGCGGCTTCATCGGCGACTACGTGGCCGCGGGCGAAAACGCGATCAAAAGCAGCAAGCAGTATTTTTTAGACGGCGACGAATTTAAGCTAAACGAGACGCTCGAGTGGTTTTACGAAAAGTGCGAGCCGTCTCGCGAGTGAGCCCTATATAGTTCAAATTTCAAGCGGCGACGCGATGATGTTTGGCTGCGCGGCGGATTTTGGCGTCTGAATTTTACGCGCGGCGGAGTATGGTTTTTAAATAAAAATAAGGAGAAAACGTGAAAAGTTTGGACGAAATTTTACTCTCTTTTGACGAAAATACGCAAAATGTTTTATTTCTAAACGGCAATGGCGCTAAACACCCGGTTTGGGACGATGCGGACGAGGTTTTCGCAAAGGCGGTGGAGCAAATTTTAGATAAAAGCCTAGGGTTGCAAAAGGGCGTTGACTATAGCAAAACGCCTAAATTTTATGGCGCCCGACCGCTCGCGTTTATCGGCGTGCATGCGCAGATGATCGGGCGAAAAAGCATAGGATTTTTGCTCACGAGTCGGCATCTTTTGGTTAAATTTGATGCGTCGGCCGTAAATGTCGATGAGGTAGCGGCTGCGTTTAGGCTCGGCAAGTATCTGCAAAACGAGCTGGAAACTCTCGCTTGGCAAGAGCTAGAAAAATGCAAATTTGAAATCGAGGACGAGATGAAAGCGGCGATGAAAAGGGCGCTAAAAGCGGTCTTGCAGGCGGTTTTCGAGGAGGGCGTTAAGGCCGAGGAGCGCACGATCGCGGATAAAATTTTGGAGCTTGAGCTGGGCGAAGCGCTAAAAACGCCGCTTGATGAGACGAAGCTGCTATCAAAATCGCTTAGCGTCTTTAAGCCCGTCTCGCCGATACTTCACAGCCTTAACTGCTCGCTTTTTGGTAAGCCTTACGGCGTGATACTGGACGAGCGCGGACTAATTAGCCGCGAGCTGATGGAAGAGCCCGTTTTTAGCTCGTGGGACGAGATCGCGGACGCGCCCGTAACGGTAAAAGAGGGCGAAGAGGACGTCATAATAATCGGCGAAAAAGAGCATAAGATACCTTTTGAGCTAAAAGATAAAAAAGAAAATTTCGCCGAGTTTTTAAAATTTACGGCGGCGCTAAAAGCGTAAAATTTAAGCCGAATTTTCGTATAATCGCATAAAAACTAAGGAGAAAAAATGCTAAAAAAGATGGCGGATACGATAAGGTTTTTATGCGCGGATATGGTGCAGCAGGCAAACAGCGGGCATCCGGGCGCGCCGATGGGGCTAGCGGACGTCATGGTCGTGCTGGCTAAATTTCTAAATCACAATCCTAAAAATCCAAACTGGCTAAACCGCGATAGGCTCGTATTTAGCGGCGGTCACGCAAGCTCGCTCGTGTATAGCTTTTTGCATCTTAGCGGCTACGATCTTAGCCTAGAGGATCTAAAAAACTTCCGTCAGCTGGGCTCCAAAACCCCGGGTCACCCCGAGATCCATACTAAAGGCGTCGAGGTCGCAACCGGGCCGTTAGGGCAGGGCGTAGCAAATGCGGTGGGCTTTGCTATGGCGGCAAAATACGCGGCTAATCTGCTAAACGACCCAGAAAACGCCATCATCGATCATAAAATTTACTGCCTTTGCGGCGACGGAGATTTGCAGGAAGGCATCAGCTACGAGGCCTGTGCGGTCGCGGGCAACCTGCACCTAGATAATCTCGTGCTGATCTACGACTCCAACAACATCACGATCGAAGGCGATACGAGTATAGCTTGGAGCGAGGACGTGAAGGCGAGGTTTGAGGCGCAGGGCTGGGACGTCGCGCGTATCGACGGCCACGACTACGATCAGATCGAGTTTGCGCTCGAGCAAGCCGCCGAAAAGGAGCGCCCGTATCTCATCATCGCAAACACGCGCATCGCAAAGGGCGCGGTCGAGCTAGAGGGCAGTCACCACAGCCACGGCGCGCCGCTTGGCGAGGAGATCATAAAGGCTGCTAAAATCGCAGCGGGCTTTGATCCTGAGCGCAAATTTGCCATTGACGAGGATGTGCTGATCCGCTTCCGCGCCGCGCTAGAAAAGGGCGACCTAGCCGAAGCTCAGTGGAATCAAAAAGTGCAAAATTTAAGCGCCGAGAGTAAAAATATGCTCAACTCGCTGCTAAATCTCGATTTTAGCAAGATAAATTTCCCTGATTTTAGCGGCAAAAAGCTAGCCACGCGCGATAGTAACGGCATCATCATGAACGAGATCGCGCGCGTGCTGCCGGGCTTTATCGGCGGTAGCGCGGATCTGGCTCCGTCAAACAAAACCGAGCTAAAGGGCATGGGCGACTTCCCTAACGGCCGCAACATCCACTACGGCATCCGCGAGCACGCCATGGCCGCGATAAACAACGCGGTCGCTAGATACGGGCTTTTCTTGCCGTTTAGCGCGACGTTTTTTATCTTTAGCGACTATCTAAAGCCGTCCGCGCGTATCGCCTCGCTGATGAGCATCAGGCACTTTTTTATCTTTACGCACGACAGCATCGGCGTGGGCGAGGACGGCCCGACGCATCAGCCTATCGAGCAGCTTAGCACATTGCGCGCGATGCCAAATTTCTACACATTCCGCCCGGCCGACGGCAACGAAAACGCGCTTTGCTGGAAGGCGGCGCTAAATTTACGCGCTCCAAGCGCCTTTGTGCTTAGCCGCCAAGTCCTAGCTCCGCTTGAAAAAGGCGAACTAGGCGGCGTAGAAAATGGCGCTTATCTACTAAAACGCGCGCAAAATGCCAAAATCACGCTAATAGCCAGCGGCAGCGAAGTGGAGCTTTGCGTTAAAGCGGCTGAAATTTTAGCCGCTCGCGGTATCGGCGCGAACGTCGTCTCTGCACCGTGCTTTGACCTGCTTTGCGAGCAGCCGTGCGAGTACGTAGATCAGATCATAGATCCAGCGACCAAGGTCATCGCCGTCGAAGCCGCAAGCGCGCTGGAGTGGTATAAATTTGCTGACGAGATCTACTCGATGAAGAGCTTTGGCGAGAGTGGCAAGGCGGGCGCATTGTTCGAATACTTCGGCTTCACGCCTGAAAAGATCGCGGAATTTGCGCAAGAGTTGGCGAAGTAAAATCTAGCTTTAAATTTGACGGTTTTGGCTTGGGCTAGAGCCGTCAAATTTGAGAACTCATGCCGGGCGAGACCCGCATCAAATTTATACGGCTTGCTCGCGGAAAAATCAAAATTTAAAAAGGGAAAGATTGCAAATATATAGGCAAAAAACAGGGCGATTCGCCGACGAAAATTTCATCTTAAATTTAGCTCGCGGCGCGGGAAAATTTGACGCGCAAAAAGGCTTGAGCGAGCAAATTTACGCTCAAGATAAAATCAAATTTAGCGTGCAAAATACGATTAAATTTAACCAAAAGGTTGCGTGATGGAGCTTTCGCATATCATCGTTTTGGCCCTAGTTCAGGGCATTAGCGAGTTTTTACCGATCTCTAGCTCAGCTCACCTCGTACTCGTACCAAAGCTGCTTGGATGGGCGGATCAGGGGCTAGCATTTGACGTCGCCGTTCACGTAGGCACGCTAGCGGCGATACTTTTTTATTTTAAAGATAGACTTGCGGGGCTCGTGCGTGATTTTTTCGCGTCTATCGCGCGACGCGAGAAGGTCGGCGACAGTACGCTCGTGTGGTCGGTCGGCTTTGCGACCGTGCCGGTGGGGCTTTTTGGCCTAGCGTTTAGCGACGCCATCGAGCAGTACGCTAGAAGCGGGCTCGTGATCGCGGCGATGACGATAATCTTTGGTATCGCGCTATACTTTGCGGATAAAAAATCAGGCCTAAAAACCGAATACGAAATGACGATCAAGCTCGCTCTCATCGTGGGTTTAGCGCAGACGATCGCGCTGATACCCGGCGTTTCGCGCTCGGGCGTGACGATGACGGCGGCGCTGATGCTTGGCTTTAGTCACAGCGCAAGCGCGAATTTCTCGTTTTTGCTCTCGATCCCGGTTATCGTGCTAGCAGGCGGCCTTGAGGCGGTAAAGCTGATAAAAACCCCGGACGCGCTGCCTTGGAGCGACCTTGCTATCGGCGCGGCGGTTAGCGGCCTTAGCGCGTATCTTTGCGTGCGGCTGTTTATGGCGCTGATCGCGCGCGTGAGCATGCTACCGTTCGTGATTTACCGCATGATTTTGGGCGTGTTTTTGTTTGTGATGTTTTTATGAAAATAGCTAAATTTGGGCTCAAATTTAAGATTTGAAGCCCAAATTCGCTTTGTAAATCCAAAGCGCAAATTTGACTAAGACCGGTCAAAATTTAGCTTTTCTAAAACCTCTTTTATCCTTGCGCTTCTACTCTCTACGCTATCTTCTTCGCTAAACATCCTGTGTTTGCTATATTCAAACGGCGGCAGGTCTTTAACGAAATCATAAATTTCCTCAAAGCTTAAAATCTTGCCGTGCAGGTCGTAGCCGACGTTTAGCGCCTTGCCTTTTATATTTGCGATATTTGCGTGGATGTGGCCGTAGAGCTGGATCGCGCCGTGGTGGCATGCGTTCCACTCGGCTAGCGGATAGTGAAAGAGCACGAGGCGAAATTTATCCTGTTTGCGCTGCACCGTTATCTCTTTGTATTCGCAAATTTCATCAAACAGCGCGTTGCCGTCTTGTTTTTTCATAGCTAGCAGCTCGTCTTTATGCTTTTTTATCGCTTCATCGTGATTGCCCAGCACTAGGACGTGCTTGCCGTTTAGCTTGCTAAAGATGGATATATTGGTCTCCATATCCTTATGAAAGCTAATATCGCCTATGTTATAGACCGTGTCGCA
>CALISV010000091.1 GCA_938041615.1 uncultured Campylobacter sp.
CAAAATTTACGCTGTGGACGACTTGCAAGAGATTGTAAATAAAAACCTAGCCCTGCGCGAAGAGCAAGCGCAGATCGCATACGGCATCGTCGGGCGAAATACGGCGGCGTTTTTCCAAATGCTGCGCGAACTAGCCGTCACGCCGCTAATAAAAGGCATAAGAGAGCAGGCTAAAGAGTGCGCCCAGAGAGAGCTAGCAAAAGCCCTAAAAAAGGGCTATCTAAAACATAGCGACGAAGAGGAGGCGTATCGCCTCATACATCAGGTTTTTAAGGCGTTTTTGCACGCGCCGACGATAAATTTAAAAAACCTCGCGGGCGCTGCCGGAAGCGAAGCGCAGCTAAGAGCCGTCGGGGAAATCTTTAACGTCGCGGAGCAAACGCCGCAAGAAGAAAATAACGAATTTGAATGGGAGAACGAATGAAATTTAGCAAACTTTACGCGCCGACGGCAAAAGAAGCGCCAAAAGACGCAAGCCTGGCAAGTCATAAATTTTTGCTCCGAGCGGGCTACGCCGAGCAGGTAGGCAGCGGACTTTACAACTTTTTGCCGCTTGGCAAACGTGTGCTTGAAAATATAAAAAATATCGTCAAAGAGGAGCTTGACGAAGCGGGCGCGCAGGAGATCTCGATGAGCTTCGTCACGTCGGCTGATCTTTGGCGCGAGAGCGGACGGTATGAGTTTTACGGCAAGGAGCTTTTGCGCTTTAAGGACCGCAAAGAAAACGATTTTGTCCTAAGCCCGACAAACGAAGAGAGCGTGGTCGCGCTCGTGCGAGGCAAGGTAACGTCCTATAAGCAACTGCCGCTAAATTTATATCAGATAAATACAAAATTTAGAGATGAGGCGAGGCCGAGATTTGGGCTACTTAGAGGGCGCGAGTTTTTGATGAAGGACGGATATAGCTTCCACGCAAACGCCGAGGATCTGGACCGAGAATTTGACCTGATGGAGAAAACTTATAGCAAAATTTTTACTCGCCTTGGGTTAAATTTCCGCGCGGTTAGAGCCGATAGCGGCGCGATAGGCGGCAGCGGAAGCAAAGAGTTTATGGTACTGGCAAATAGCGGTGAGGACGACATCATCGTCTGCGAAAACTGCGACTACGCCGCAAACATAGAGGCCGCAACCCGCGCAAAACGAACGACGCAGGCTGAGCGGCCGGAGGCTGACGCGGCTAAATTTTTAACTCCAAATGCCAAAACCATCAAAGACGTGGCGGAGTTTTTTAGAGTCGACGAGTTTTACTGCATAAAAGCGGTGATAAAAAAGGCGATTTTTATTGGCGCCAAAGGCGAAAAGAGCGAGAAAATCGTGGTATTTTTCGTGCGCGGCGAGGATGAACTACAAGAGGTCAAGGCCCAAAACGCATGCGCGGCGCTCGAGCTAGCGGACGCGACTGAAGCTGAGATCGCGGCGGCCGGGTTAGTCGGCGGATTTTGCGGGCCGGTCGGGCTAAAGGGCGTGGAGTTTTACATCGACAAAGAGCTTGAGGGCGAATCGCAGATAATCTGCGGCGCAAACGAGAGAGATTATCACTTCGTAGGCGTTAGCGTGAGCAGCTTTAACTCTGAGCGCTTCAAAGACTTAACTGCCGTAAAAGCGGGCGATAAGTGCCCTTGCTGCGGCGGAAATTTAAGCGTTAGTAAAGGTATCGAGGTCGGGCATATATTTAAGCTAGGCACCAAGTACTCAGAGCCGATGGGCGCTACGTTTTTGGACGAAAACGGCAAGGCAAAACCGTTTATCATGGGATGCTATGGCATAGGCGTTAGCCGTCTGGTTGCCGTCGCCGTCGAGGCTAAACACGACGAAAAAGGCATAATCTGGAACGAAACCCTAACTCCGTTTAAATTTGAAATCATCGTCTCAAATTTAAAGGACGAAGAGGGCGTCAAATTTGCGCAGGAGCTTTACGAGAGCTTGCGCGCGGCTGGCGTTTCGGTGCTGCTTGATGATAGAAATGAGCGTTTCGGCGTTAAAATGAGCGAATTTGAGCTGATTGGATTTCCTTATGCCGTGATCGTAGGCAAAGGGCTGGCAGAGGGCACGGTCGAACTCGTCACGCGCGACGGGCTAACTAAAGAAACCGTCAAAGCGAGCGAAATTTTAGCGCGACTAAAGAGCCTATGATAAAGCATTTTTTTACGCCCTACGTCGTTTTGGAGATCGTAGCGGCGTATTTTTTTATCCACGCGTACGGATTTTTAAATTTGGTCTTTGAGGTTATCGCGTCGGCTGTTTTGGGGCTGTTTTTTATGTTTCGCGTCGGATTTTTTCAGCTAACTAGCAATATCGCATTTTTTAAGCCCTCAGACGTCTTTAGTAGCGTAGGTATGGCGATCGGGGGATTTTTTATGTTTATCCCGGGGCTTATCACCGACGTTTTGGGCGCGGCGATCGTAGCGGTCGCGTTTTTTGCAAATTTGAAAAACGGCGGCGAGCGGGCGAGAGCGGGCGAATTTTACCGCGAAAAATTTGAGAGCGGACAGAGTAAACCGCGCGATGACGGCGAGATCATCGACGTCGAAGTCGTAGAAGAAAAGAGGCAAATATGGAAAAACTAAAAATCGCAACGAGAAAAAGCGTGCTGGCTATGTGGCAAAGCGAGCATATTAGGGATAAAATTTTATCGCGCTACCCGGAGCTTGCAGTCGAGCTAACGGGTATGAAAACTAAAGGCGACGTGATCCTAGACACTCCGCTGGCTAAAATCGGAGGCAAGGGGCTATTTACGAAAGAGCTAGAAGACAGCATGCTAAGCGGCGAAACGCACATCGCCGTGCATAGCCTAAAAGACGTGCCCGTCGTATTTCCGGAGGGGCTGGTGCTGGCCGCGATCTGCTCGCGCGAGGATGTTAGAGACGCGATGCTAAGCGAAAAATACGCTAAATTTGAGGATCTGCCCGAGGGCGCGCGCGTGGGTACGACGAGCCTACGCCGTAAGATGCAGCTTTTAGCGATGCGTCCGGGTCTTGAGATAATCTCACTGCGAGGCAACGTCCAAACTCGTTTGCGCAAGCTAAAAGAGGGCGAATTTGACGCGATTATCCTAGCGATGGCAGGCGTGAACCGCTTAAATTTACGCTCCGAAGTCGCGCATATCGTGCCGTTTGAGCTAGATCAGATGGTTCCTGCGATGGGGCAGGGGGCGCTAGGTATCGAGGCTAGGGAGGATGCTGAAATTTTAAATTTGATAGAGTTTTTGAAAGACGAAAAAGCCGTGATAGAGACGACTGTGGAGCGTGATTTCGTCGCGATGCTAGAGGGCGGCTGCCAGGTACCTATCGGCATAAATGCGAATTTAAACGGTGACAAGATCGAGATACGCGCGGTCGTGGGGCTACCAGACGGCAGTGAGAGCATACGCGAAAATATCGTCGCGCAAAAAAGCCAGTGGAAGAGCGTGGGCGCTGAGCTTGGTCGGATATTTATCGGCAAGGGCGCAAAGGAGCTGCTAAAACGCGCCGAGGAGATGGCGAATATATGAGAAAAGCGCTTATTTTAGCGTTTTTGACGTCCGCGCTTTTTGCGCAGGTAGATTTAGAACTTATTTATTCGCTCTTTACCGATAAAAATTTCGATAAAAACGCCTATTTTAAAGGCGAGATGCGAGATCGCTTAAAAAATAATTTTTACTCACCCGACAAATTTGACGAAATCAAAGTCGCCAAACTCGGCCGGAGTGGCGAATTTAGCGGGATATTTCGCGTTTGGCTCGCTTCTAAAAACGGCACATCCCTCGATCTATACATTTTTGCTAAAGAAGACGGTATTTATGCGCTTAGATCTCTCGCTCAAACTGGCATCATAGAGGCGATGATAAGGGGCTATGAGACTGCGAGCGAGGCGGAAAAGGCGCAGCTTAGAGCAATGGGCGGGGATATAGAAAATTTAAGGCTGATTTTAGCAAACGATAATGCATTGCTAAAATTCGGACGCGAAAACGAGGCGAAATTTGAAGAGCTGTTTGCGCTATATCAAAAGGACGAAGCGGCGGCAAACGAAGCCGTAAAGCGATTACATCTATCTCATGCGGCGTACGACGGCGGAGTTTTTGAGCTTATTATCGGCGGCGTAACGGATAACGTAGTGGGTTTTATGCGCGTGGAAAATGAATCCGATCTGCCGCAGATGAGTCCGAGCGAGTTTATAATGCTAGAACGGCTCTCTCCAAACTCAAAATGGTACCTTTTTAAGACGACTTAGACCGATGGAGGCAACCCCTAGCCGGTTTTCACTTTTTGCTTGCCTTAACGCTGCAAATTTAGCGCCATGCGCTTTTGGTTAGAGGTTGTAGGAGATCTAATTTTTGCTAAGTCGGCGTTAAATTAGCGTATCCGCCAAAAACCGATATTTTTACGATTTTACTAATTTTTCGGCAGTTAAAGTTGTGTTTTTGGCTCAAAATGTTTGCGAATTTGACTCAAACGCGGCCAAAATTTTAGCTTCAAAAACGGCTCGTTTGGATATAAATTATTAAGGAAAAATATGGACTACATCAAGCTTCTAAAAGATAACGGCCTGCTGCGCGTCATAGACGAGCCCGCGGATATCGATCTGGAGATCGCGCACGCGAGCTACATCGAGGTCAAGCGCGAAAACTCGCAGGCGCTGCTTTTTACAAATCCCATCTGTAAAAAAACTGGACGCAAATTTGCTCCAGTGCTAACAAACATCTACGGCTCAAAGCGTGCTTTAGAGCTTATTTTCGGACGCGATCCCGACGAGATCGCAAGCGAGATCGAAAAGCTTTTAAAGCCTAAAAAACCTAAAAGCTTTGGCGAAAAGCTAAATTTTGCCGCGTATTTGTTTGAAATGAGAAAAATTTTTACGAAAAGATTAAAAGGCGAGGGCGAGTGTCAGCAGGTCAAATTTACGGGCGAGGAGGTCGATCTGCTCTCGCTTCCTGCGCTAAAAACATGGCCGCTTGACGGCGGGGCCTTTATCACGATGGGGCAGGTTTACACGCAGAGCCTAGACGGCGAACTGCAAAACGTCGGCATGTACCGCTTGCAAATTTACGATAAAAATCGCCTCGGCATGCACTGGCAGATCCACAAAGACGGCGCGAATTTCTTTAACGAATACAAGCGCGCGGGCCGCAAGATGCCCGTATCTGTGGCAATAGGGGGCGATCCTCTTTATATATGGTGCGGCCAAGCGCCGCTACCAAAAGGTGTATTTGAGCTGCTTCTTTACGGCTTTATCCGCAAAGAGCCGGCCAAACTCGTAAAGTCGCTGACGAATGAAATTCACATCCCGCACGACGCAGACTACGTGATCGAGGGCTTTGTGGATACGGGTAAATTTGAGCTTGAGGGACCGTTTGGCGACCATACCGGCTTTTATACGCCAGTGGGGCCGTTTCCCGTTATGGAGGTTACGGCGATCACGAGCAAGCGTGAGCCCGTATTTCACGCGACCGTGGTCGGCAAACCGCCGCTTGAGGACAAGTACATGGGCTGGGCGACCGAGCGCATTTTTTTGCCGCTTTTGCGCACGACGGTACCGGAGCTTCTGGATTACAACATGCCTGAAAACGGCGTATTTCATAACCTGATCTTGGCTAAACTTAACGCCCTTTATCCAGCACACGCAAAGCAGGCGATGCACGCGTTTTGGGGCGTGGGGCAGATGAGCTTCGTCAAACACGCGGTTTTCGTCGGTGATGATGCGCCAAATTTGAGCGATTATGACGCACTTACGGAGTATATTTTAAACCGCTTCGGCGACAAAAGCTTGCTAATCAGCGAGGGCGTGTGCGATCAGCTCGATCACGCGAGCCCAAACTCATGCTTTGGCGGTAAACTTGGAATCGACGCGACGCAGGATTTTTCGACGCCTGCACCCGTGCTTTTGGATGATGCCGCGCTGCTGGCTAAATTTAAAGAAATAGAGCCGAATTTAACGCAGCTCGTGCAGTTTAAAACAAATACCAAAACTCCGATTTGTGTCGTCAAATTTGACAAAAACCGCCTCGTAAAAGAGGTTTTTGATGGGCTTTTGAAATTTAAAGAGCACTTTAAACTACTCGTTTTCGTCGGCTCTGAAAACCGCCTAGAAAATCCCTATATGCTGCTTTGGCGCGTGACGAACAACATTGACGCATTGCGTGATATCTACGTGCGTGAGGGCGCGGTCTGTATCGACGCCACCGCAAAAGGCGAGGCCGAGGGCTATACGCGCGGCTGGCCGCTACAAACCGACTGTGACCGCGAAGTCGTGGCTGATCTCGTTAAGCGCGGCATAGTAAAAGAGGAACCCGAGCTATTTAGCAAATTTGAGATTTTCGGATAGATTTAAATTCGGCAAATTTGAGAGGTTAAATTTGCCGAGCCGCTTAAATAAATTCGTTTTTCAAGCGCCTTTTTAGCCCGAATTTTATAAAATCGCAAAATGGATAAAGAACGCCTAATAATCGATAAATTTAGCAACTCCTTCATCGGCGACGACGGCGCTGTGGTGGCGCATGAGCGCGGAGAGTGGGTGTATAGCAAGGACCTTTTTTGCGAGGGGACGCACTTCCTGGCAGGCTGGCTTAGTATGGAGGAGATCGCGCGCAAGGCGATGCTCGTAAATCTCTCCGACGCCGTCGCGATGAACGCCGAGCCTAAATTTGCGCTTTTAGGACTTGGGCTACCAAAAAAAACGAGCGCGGCTCAGATCTCGGCGCTACGTAAAGGATTTGCGGACGTTTGCAATGAATACGGCGTGACTATCATCGGCGGCGACACGATCGGTAGCGATAAAATTTTACTTAGCGTTACCGTTATCTCGCGGCTTTGCGGTAAGGCGGTTTTGCGAAGCGGAGCAAAAAAGGGCGACTTGGTTGCTTTTACGGGCGAGCTTGGAGGCAGTCTAAAAGGGCTTAGGACGCTTTTAAACGGCGGACGGGTCGCGTCAAATTCGCGCTTTAAAAGACCCGTTTTAAAAGATAAATTTTTCTACGCCGCAGCGGATAAGATAAATGCCGCTATGGACGTCTCAGATGGGCTTGGCGTAGATCTAGCCAAGCTTTGCGCGCAGAGTCGCTGCGGGGCTAAATTTACCAAGCGGCTAAGCAAACACGAGCTAAATAGCGGCGAAGAGTACGAGATTTTATTTACGTTTAGTCCTAAAAACCGCGCCAAAATCCTTAGCCTCGCTCGCAAAACCCGCACGAAAATCACGATCTTTGCCAAAATCACGAAAGGAAAATTTAAAAGCAATGCAAGAAACCACCATTTTTAAGCCTCTTTACGCGCTCACTCACGCGCCCATCAACGCGTATTTTAGTAAAAACTCGGACGATTTCGTGGTGCGCGAGATCCCGCTTTACGCATTTAGCGGGCAGGGCGAGCACCTCATCGTTGAAATCTGCAAAAAGGACATGACGACGCAAGAAGCCTTGCACGCTCTAAGCGAGGTTAGCGGCGTAAAAATGCGAGATTTCGGCTACGCGGGGCTAAAAGACAAGCAGGGCATGACGACGCAGTTTATCTCGATGCCGCGTAAATTTGAGTCTATGCTAGCAAATTTTAGCCACGAAAAGATGAAAATTTTAAGCCTCGCCGCACACGACAATAAGCTTCGCATCGGGCACTTAAAAGGCAATAGCTTTTTCATCCGCCTAAAAAAAGTGATGCCTAGCGAGGCGGCAAAGCTCGAACAAGCCGTGCGAAACATTGACGAGGCCGGGTATGCTAACTACTTTGGCTATCAGCGTTTCGGCAAATACGGCGACAATGCGCAAAGTGGGCTGGAGCTGCTAAAATCTGGCACCGTAAACGGCAAAAAGAGCAAAAATCCAAAGCTAAACGACTTTTTGATCTCGGCATATCAAAGCGATCTTTTTAACCGCTGGCTTAGCAAACGCGTGGAGATTTCGAGGTTTGCGCAGGATTTTAGCCTCGCTGAGCTAGCTCAAATTTACCCTTATCTTGACGGCGCGATTTTGAAAAATTTAAAATCGCAAAAGAGATTTTTTAAGCTTATTGAGGGCGAAGTTTTGGGTCACTACCCGCACGGCAAGTGCTTTTTGTGCGAGGATTTGGACGCGGAGGGCGCGCGCTTTGACGCGAGAGATATCACTAGCTGCGGGCTGATCGCGGGCGCAAAGGCGTACGAGGCGCAGGGCGCGGCTAAGGTAGTAGAGGATCAAATTTTCGCGCAGGCAAATAAATTTAAAGCCAAAATGACGGGCTCGCGGCGCTTTGCGTGGTGTTATTTGGAGGATGCGAGCTATAAATACAACGAGGAAAAGGCGCATTTTACGATAAATTTTACGCTGCAAAAAGGCAGCTACGCGACGGTGGTGCTGGAGGAAATTCTCCACAAAAACATCTTTGAGTAATTTTGTTGCGCTTGTTTTGTTGTGGACTTTATGATACCGATATACACATGTATCTTTGCAGACTGCCAGATATTGTTTTTTGATCAGTAAAGATGATATGGGTTGTATGTTTTAACAATGTCTATTAATGCTGTCGTATTTGTAGATATTTACAATAGTTTTTTGTGCATCTATCCTGGTATTTGGTTAGACTTCTTGAACTGAAATTTAGAGGAGTTGTTTTTTAAAATGGTGCCCGAGGTCGGCACTTTAACTTACGCTCAAAAGCCCTAGATTTGGGAC
>CALISV010000092.1 GCA_938041615.1 uncultured Campylobacter sp.
TAGCTAGTGGACTAAAAATTTTGGATTTAGAAATCTTGCGCGAATCTTGCGAGCGCAAATTTGAACGCGAAGGCGAAATTTTAAGCGTCGATAAGCTCGGCTTTTGCGTTTCTTGCGGCGAGGGTGCGGTCAAGATCATAAAGATGCAAGAGCCGGGCAAAAAGCCGGTGGACGCTAGTGCCTATCTAAACGGCAAGCGCCTTGGCGTCGGCGATATAGCTTTGTAATATGAGCAGAGCAACGGTAGCAAGCGCGCCAAAACATCAAATTTAGCGTAAATTTAAAAGGAATAAAATTTGAGAATAGAGTTCGCAGATAGCGTCCCCTCTACGCAAAAAGTTTTGGTCGAAGGGCTGCGAAACGGCGAAATACAGCCGCCTTTTGCGCTAGTGGCAAAAGAGCAGACGCAGGGTATCGGCAGCAGAAACAACACGTGGAGCGGGTTGGAGGGCAATCTGTTTTTTTCATTTTGCATGAGCGAAACGGCGCTGCCAGGTGATCTAAAGGGCGAGTCGGCGTCAATTTACTTTTCGATGATAATGCGCGAAGTACTTGCGGCTCGCGGCTCGAAAATTTGGCTAAAATGGCCGAATGACTTTTACGTCGGCGACAAAAAAATCGGCGGAACCTTGACGACGAGAGTCGGTGAAATTTACGTTTGCGGCATGGGCATAAATCTAAAAAACGCACCCGAAAATGCCGGAATTTTAGATATAGACGTGAGTCCTAGCGCCGTGGTCGGAGAGTTTTGTAAGCAGCTGCAAACGGCTCCGTCTTGGGCGGAAGTTTTTAAAAAATTTGAGAGCGAATTTGAAAAATCAAGAGAATTTGTCACGCACTTTGAGGGCGAAGAGGTAGCGCTAAAAAACGCCAAACTCCTACCCGACGGCTCTTTGGACATAGGTGGACGAAGAGTTTTTTCGCTCAGATAAATTTGCTTAAATTTGACGTAAAATTTAATATTTTTACAAAATATCGGTGGGTACGCACCGCAAAATTCTTTCAGAAATTTTAAAGCCGAAACTAAACTTGGACAAAGTAAGTTTTTTGTAGAATTAATCAGTTAAAAACAAAAATTTGGAAAATTCTCATGTGTGAAATTATAACCATTGCAAACCAGAAAGGCGGCGTCGGAAAGACGACTACGGCGGTAAATTTGGCCGCATCGCTAGCGGTGGCCGAAAAAAAAGTCCTACTCATCGACATCGATCCGCAGGCAAACGCGACGACCGGCATGGGCTTTAGTAGAAACGACTACGAGTATAACATCTATCACGTACTCACGGGTCGCAAAAAGCTCTCGCAAATCGTACTAAAAACCGAGATTCCGACACTTTTTCTAGCGCCATCAAACATCGGTCTGGTAGGCATCGAGCAGGAGCTAAGCGAACAGAGCAAAGACTGCCAAAAGATACTAAAAAGCAAGATCGAAGAGGTCGAGGGGCAGTATGATTTTATCATCATCGATAGTCCTCCGGCGCTAGGCAGCATCACCGTAAACGCCCTAAGCGCTAGCGATAGCGTGATAATCCCGATCCAGTGCGAATTTTACGCACTAGAGGGGCTTGCGCAAATTTTAAATACGGTCAAAATCATCAAAAAAACTATAAACCCAAAGCTAAATATAAAGGGCTTTTTGCCGACTATGTACAGCTCACAAAATAACCTAGCAAAGGAAACCGTGGCAAATTTAAAGCAGCATTTTGA
>CALISV010000093.1 GCA_938041615.1 uncultured Campylobacter sp.
GACGAAAACGGGCTGTTTAAATATAATCTCTTGCATCGAGATCGTCACGACGCGCTCCGGAGCCACTTCGCGCGCTGCCTGAGCACCCGCAAGGTCGATCTGGCTTAGTATCCAGCCGCCAAATATATTTCCAGCCGAGTTGGTGTCTTTTGGCAGGGCGACTTGCTTCATGCGCGGTTCGCCCATGCCTTCTAAAGTTTTTTCCATTTTTATCCTTTCTATTTTTATTTAATTTTGCAAATTTAGCGACAATCCGCCACGCTTGGCTTATCTTGCGTCAAGCCGTGGTTTAAATTTTACTCGAAAAACCCGCGTCTTTATAACCCAAATTTAGCGTCAAAAAGGTGCGGGTCTCGCTGCGCAAAAGGCAAACTTACAGCCCGATCAGCCGCAAGCCAATGTCAAATTTGACGCCGTAAACGCGCCTTATTTCTCTCCCGCTTGCCATTTTTCCCATTCGCCGCTCTCGTCAAGCTCGTTTCCGATAGCCTTGTAGCGGGCGTAGTAGTGCTCTACAAAGGCCCTTGCCTGCGCGTGTTTAGGCAGGTAGCTTTTACCGTCTTTCTCGCAAAATCTCGCCAAAAACTCGCCCGCAGGAGCGCGCCTTGCGTAGTGAAGCGCCAAATTTTTGTAGTTTGCGAGGCAGATTTCTTTAAATTTAGCGTAGCGCTCGCGGTCAAATTTGACGACCAAAGCGCCGCCCTCAAAACTAAGCGCGCCCGAGTCAAACAGCAAGCTCAGATGTATGAGCCCCTCGCAGTAGTACGCGCGCACCTCATCGACCTCGCGCCACGCGATAAGTCCGACCGCGCGGGCGATCAGCTCGTGAAATACGCTCATCTCGTAGCTCGCGTCGCCGCCGATAAAGAAATTTACCAGCCCGCCCGTGGTCGCCTTGTACTCCTCGATAAATTTAAACTCGCCGTCCGCGTTCATCGCCTTTTCCGTGTCGGTGCCGACGAAAAGTATGTGCCCAAACTCGTGCCCGATCGTGGAGATTTCGTAGGTTTTCTTCCAAATTTGCGGCTTTTTAAACAAAGTTTCGCGCCCGTAGTCCAAAAACTCGCGCGAAAAAATCTCCCCGCTAAGCTTCATAAACGGCCGCGCCTTGGCGCTCTCGTAAACGTGCTCCACGAAGGCGAATATCTTTTTGCCGCGCTCCTTGCTCACGGTCTCGTCGTTTGGCACGACCTGCGCGGAAAATAGCCCGTTTAGCTCGGCACCGTAGTAGATCATCGGCACGCTGATGTATGTCTGCGTGCGCGCGACGTTTTGCGTGACTTGGCGCGCGAGTATGGCGTTCTCTATCCCGCACTCGCGGCAAATTTGCTCGTAGGCACGGATGATGCTAGCTTTAAATTTCGCCTCGTCAAAGTCGCTCGCACCTGCTAGCCTAACGTCCCACTCGAGCGCGACGGCGTGCGTGTAGGCGTCCTCGTAGTACTCGAGCGGATGGCCGGGCTGCAGCGGGCCTTTTACATCCATCCACGCGCGCTCGGCGTCCTGCCACGCGGGGATCGCGCAGTCGTTTTCTCGTTCGCAAAACGCCGCCTTTAGCTTTTCAAAGTACCTCACGTAAGCTCTTTGCTCGTCGTTTAGGGCTAGCGTTTTTAGGTTTTTGATTAGCTCATCCAGCGCGTCCGATACGAGCTTTACTTCTTTTTCAAAGGCCACGGCATAGGACGCAAAGTCGTATTTTTCTCCGTTTTTAAGGACCGCGCCGTAGCTTCGCTCGCCCTTTTCGCCGCCGTCTTTTTGATACAGGCGGTTTTCGTCGATAAATTTGATCGCATCGGCCATGCTTGCAAATTTAGCTTCGAATTCTTTATTCGTCGTTTGCAGGATTTGCCTGTCCCACGCGCTTTGCCACGCGTTCATCGCTAGTCCCGCGCCGTGCATGCCGCTAAGTAGCGCCAAGTAAAACTCGTCTAAAATTTTCTCCTCTTTTATCCGCGCCAAAAGCCTTTCAAAGCGCGCCTCGTAAAACTCGCGCACGAGCTCAAAAGCTTCGTCTTTTATGCGCCCTATCTCGGCTTCCTCGCGCCCTTGTTTTTTTAGCTCGTTTTCTAGCGGCTCAACCTTTAGATCGACTATGCGGCGCAAAACTGCGACCTTTTCGCTCTTTTGCCCCTTAAAACCGGCGATTTTTAGCATCTTTAGCACGACCTCGCTAGGATTATCCAGCTGCCTATACATCGCGTTTAGCTCGTCTTTGCCGGCCGCTACTAGCTCGTTTAATCTTTTAAAATCGTTCACGTTTGTCCTTTTTAAAATTTGGCGTATTTTAGCTTAAATTTGATGCATATCGCGTTAAAAATGAGTAAGCGGGAGTTAAATTTGAAGATGCGGACGGCAAAATTTGCGCCGTAAAGAGTGCGGTTTATAAAGCTCAAATTTGCATTTATCTAAAAACAAAGCGCGGACTCAAATTTGAGGTTAAATTTAAGCCCGCGCGAGTAAATTTAGCTAAATTTAACGCTTTAGCGAACAGCGGTTTAAAAAGTAGCAAGCGGGGCAAAATCCCGTAACGCCCACGATAAAGGGCACGAGTCCAACCAGCCCCCACCAGCTGCTAAACACGGCTCCGGCGATCATTATCGCTAGCCCGATCAGCGCTCTTATTATCCTAGTTTTTTTACTTAGCATTGCGTTTTCCTCTCTTTGTTTTTGCATTTTTTACACGTATTTATACCAAAAAATTTATAAAGAGGACAATAACCGTAAACAGCCGTCAGTAGCGGCACGAGACCGACCAGCCACAGCCAGCACTCGCAGACGAACCCAAATGCGTATATCCAAACCGCAGCGATTACTAGGCGGATAGTTTTATCTAAAATCCCGACGTTTTGCATTTTCTCTCCTTTATGCTAGGCCTCTTATCATGCCTTGCATGACCATCGGCTTCATCATATATAGCTTCATCGCCCAGTTTAGGTAGCTCTCGCGAGTCGCGCCCATGCATGCTATCGTAGGCTCGGGCTTACCCGTCCAGTTAAACTCTACCATCACCGCCTTGCCGAATTTCGTTAGTAGCGGGCAGGCGGTGTAGCCGCCGTATCTAGCACTCGGTTCGCGTCCTTTTATAACGTCGGCTAAATTTTGCGCCAGCACGGGATACATCTTGCGTATACTAGCTCCTGTTTTGCCCGCAGCAAATCCGCAAACGTCGCCGATAGCAAATATATTTTTAAATTTCGAGTGCTGTAGCGTCTCGCGCGTGAGGCTAATCCAGTTGCCTGCCGCATCGCCCTTTTCTACGCTTAGCCCTGCATCGGCGTAGATTTTAGAAGCCTTCATGCGAGGCACTAGGTGTAGGTAGTCGAATTTTACTTCGACTAGCTCTTTAGCGAGTTTATTTTCGCCGTTTTCGCGGTACGGCATAGCGTGCTCAAATACCGCTATATTGGCACTTTTATCCACCTCAACCAGCTGATGCGAGGTAAAATACTTCACGTCTCGCTCCTCCAGCATCCCTTCTATCATTTTAGCATAAACAGGAGCGGAAAATATCGTCCGAGCACCCGAGTATATCGAGATATCAAGCTTGTCTCTGTTGCCTAAATTTCGCGCCATATCTTCGGTTAGTAGCGTTACTTTTTTATTTGCGCCCGAACACTTCATCGGTGTTTTGTTGTCGCTAAAGACTATCTTGCCGCCATCTTTGCCGACTTTTTTCATTATACCGGACATAGCAACGGCGCCAGGGATCGTGTAGATAGAAGTCACGTTGTCGCTACCGATATCGTCGGCGCTAAGCCCCTTTACGCTCTCAAACTCATACTCTGCTCCGCTAGCTATCACGAGGTAGTCGTAGTTCAAATTTGACCCGTCCTCTAGCTTGACGGAATTTGTCGCCGGATCGATGGATACGGCATTTTGCTTTATCCATTTTACGCCGTCTGGGATCAAATTTGATTTTTCGTAGGTTATGTCTTCGGGCAGATAGTGACCGGCTGCGATGAGCGTAAAGCCGGGCTGATAGTAGAAGTACTCGTCCTTATCAAGGACCGTTAGTTCGGCGTTTGGCATATCTCGTCGTAGTTTCGCCGCTAGGCTGATGCCGCCTAGACCGCCGCCGATTATTAGGATATTTGCGCGGATGTCTGCATTTTCTCCCGCATTTAGCTTGCTAGCCCCTGCGACTCCCGCCGCCGCTAGCCCCGCCGCGCCTAAAATTTTCAAGACGCCTCTTCTGTCGATGCTTTGCATAAAAGCTCCTTTTAGAAGTTATTGTCAAATCATAGCGCATTTTAAAATTTAAATATGTAACAAAGTCACCTTAACGTCACGACTCCGCGTTTTAGCTCGACGAGCCCCTTTTTCTGCATCTCTTTTAGCGCTCTTGATACCGCCTCTCTCGCGCTAGCGATGTCGTTTGCGATCTGTTCGTGCGTGATCTTTAGCCCGTTTTTCGCGCCATTTTGCTCGAGGAAATTTATTATTCTCCGAGCTAGAGGCAAAAACAGCGTCTGATCCATCGCCGTTATCGCGGAGCTAAAGCGCGTAGCCATGAGCTCTAGCGCGTGATTTGCCACCTGCGGATAGTTTTCGCGTAGCCTCTTAAATATCTCCCTCGGGATCAAAATCATCCGCACGTCATCTTCGATTTGCAAATTTATCTCCGCTTGTAGCGCTCCTAGCGAACAAAAGCCGCACAACATACAGCTATCGCCGCCTTGTAGGTTAAAGACGGTGATCTCTTTAAAATTACTCGTGCTAACCAGCCCGCGCGCACGCCCGCTTATGATGATCGCGTAGCCAAGGCAGCCATCTTTTGGGTATATCCTTTCACCCTTTTTAAAGCTTTTTAGCGTCGCGCTTTTTAACACCGCCTCTTCATCCTGCGCACTAAGCGTAAATTTAGACATAAACCGTTGCTTTAGCGTATCTTTTAGCTCATCTCCCGACATACGCGCTCCTTAGTTAAATTCGGTTTTGTTTAATTATATTTTCTTTTACGTAAAAGCGCGGTGATAAAATTTAGCTACAAAATATTTTAAGCATTGATTTATTTTGTGACTAACTCACCGAAATTGCGCTAAAATTGGGCTAAAATTTAGAAAAAACAAGGAAAAATATGAAAACGCAGGACGAAAAACCAAGCTGGCTGCAGCACTTCCCCATAATGTTTTACACCGTAGTTATGGGGCTTGGCGGACTGGCTCTCGCATATGAGCGGCTAAATTTGATCTTTGATATCTCAGGCGCGGTTTTTGAGATTTTACGCGGCGCGGCTAGCCTAGCATACGCACTCATCTGCGCTTGCTACGCGGCAAAGCTGATCAGATACCCGCAAGCTTGCAAGGCGGAGTTTTTCCACCCGGTGCGCGTAAATTTTTTCGCCGCATTTTCGATCGGCACGCTGCTAGTCGCCTCGCTCTGGCGGGACTTCGCGCCCGTTTACGACGCGCTTTTTTGCGTGGGCGTAGCGTTTCAGACCTTTATCACGCTGCACGTCGTCTCCTTTTGGATCAAAAATAACGTCCAGATCGCGCACTCAAACCCCGCGTGGTTCATCCCGATCGTGGGCAATCTCTTTGTCCCGCTAGCAGCGCCCGCCGCGAGCGAGCTTGCGTGGTATTACTTTGCGATCGGGATATTTTTTTGGCCCGTGCTTTTTGCTGTTTTGTTTTACCGCATCATCTTTCACGATCAGATGCCGCAGAAATTTATCCCGACGCTTTTTATCGTGATCGCGCCGCCTGCGATGGCGTTTTTAGACTACATCAAGCTCACCGGCGGCTTTGACGCGACGGCGAAGATCATGCTCTACGTCACGCTATTTTTCGCGCTTCTCATCCTTTTTATGTTTAAAAGCTTTTTGCGGCTTAAATTTTTCCTCTCGTGGTGGGCGTTTACCTTCCCGACGGCTGCGGCTAGCATCGCGTTTTTGCGAGCGTTTGAGTTTAACGGGATCAAATTTTTCTTGTTTGCGGGAACGGCGGGTTTTGCTATCTTATGCGTTTTTATAGGTATCGTGGGCTTTTACACGGTAAAAGCGATGCGGCGCGGCGAAATTTGCGTGCCTGAGTGATGGTTTTTAAAATCTGTGAGTAAAATTTAAAAATCCGCGCTCAAATTTGATATTTAAACGCGGATTTTGGGAGCGTAAATAAACCGAAGCCGCTTAAATTTACTTTATCGCTCCCATCATTTTTAGCATATTTTCAAGCTCTTTTACCTCGGCTATGCCTTGATTGCATGTAGATTCTTGCTCCTCTTTGCTCATCTTTTTTATGCTCGCGTAGTCGGCCTCAAACTCTTTTTTCGTCGCCTCCGCGCTAAATTCCTTATTGCCCTGAGCTTTGGCTTGTTTTGCCATCGCGTCGATGAACTCGTAAGAAACCTTTTCGTACTCTTTGCAAGCAGCAGGAGTTTCCTCGGCCGCCAAATGGCCGGCAAATACGCAAAGCGCAACTAAAAATAACGATTTTTTCATGTCTTTCCTTTTTTTGAAGATGCAGCGTATGGTAGCGAAATTTAGCTAAATTTTGCCTCGCAGCGCGATCATTTCGCTAAAAGTTATCTCGCGGGCGTAAAATTTAACTCCGAGCGAGGCGAGTTTGTCTTGTAGCGCTAGCGCCGACTCCTCTATGCCGCTAAAAAGGCAAAG
>CALISV010000094.1 GCA_938041615.1 uncultured Campylobacter sp.
TTATAAAATTTGCGACAAAATTTGCTCGGCAAGCGGATTTAAGCTGCAAATTTACCGTCAAATTTGAGCGCAAATTTTAAAAACAATCGTCGCAAACACCCTTAACCACGACGCTTTTGACGTGATTTTGTTTTAGGCGCGGCATGTCGATATTTGTCATCTTGTGGCAGACGTCGCAGACGAAATACGCCTTTGCACCGCTTTCAAGCTCGTAGAAATTTTTGCGGTTATTTTCGCTTTTTAGCACGATGCCCTTAGCTTCAAAAAGGTCCATACAGCGGTAAAACGTGGTTTTGTTCGCGTCGATTTGCGCTAAAATTTCATCATAACTAAGCGGTGCGGCGGCGGCGTGTAAAATGTGTAAAATCTCGAGTCTAAGCGGAGTGATTTTGATATCATTTTTCGTTAAAAGCTCCTCAAAACCGGCTTTTTCTTCCAAATTTTCGCCCATATTTTTCCTCCGCGTTAAGAATTTTAGGGTATTATACCCTGAGTAAAATTAATTTGCAACTAAGTTGCTTTTGATATAATTTCGCCCAAATTTTAACACGGAAAGGATAAAAATGAGAAAAATTTTCGCATTTTTATGTTTGGGCTTAGTCGCGCTATACGCCAAAGGGCAAGTTAGCGTCAGTATTTTGCCGCAGGAGTATTTCGTCAAGCAAATCGCGGGCGACGCGGTCGAGGTAAACGTGATGGTGGGCAAAGGAGCCGATCCGCACACGTACGAACCAAAACCGAAACAAATGACCGCGCTTGAAAAAAGCGACCTTTATTTTGCTATCGGGATCGAGTTTGAGGAGGCTTGGCTGCCTAAATTTCAAAAATCTTATCCAAACCTTAAAATCGTAAAAACCGACGCGGGCGTGGAAAAGATCAAATTTGAAGGCCACCACGAGCACGCAGATCACGATCATCATGACGCCAAGCACGAGCACGCAAGCCACGACGCCCACCACGAGCATAAACACGAGCATGCCGGTCGCGATCACCACGATCACGAGCATCACCACGGCGAATTTGACCCGCACATCTGGCTAGATCCCGTTTTGGTAAAAGTCCAAGCTAAAAATATCGCCGCCGCGCTAAGCGAAAAATATCCTGAAAACAAGGCGCTTTTTGAGGCGAATTTGGCTAAATTTGAAGCTAAGCTTGACGAGCTTGACGGCTTTATCAAAAGTACTCTAGCAAATGTCAAAAACCGCGAATTTATCGTATATCACCCGTCTTGGGGTTACTTTGCTAAGCGCTACGATCTAGAGCAAATCGCGATCGAAGTAGATGGCAAGGAACCAAAACCGGTCCAGCTAAAAGAGCTCATCGAGGAAGCCAAAGAGCACGGCGTGAAAGTGATTTTCGTCGCTCCGCAGTTTTCTAAAAAAGCTGCGCAAACCGTCGCCAAAGAAAGCGGCGCTAGCGTCGTAGAGATCGATCAATTGCCGCTTGATTGGGACGCCGAGCTACGCAAAACGGCGCAAATTTTCGCAAAGAGCCTGTAAATGAAATTTGGACGCATACTCGCTATTTTCGCGCTTTTTGCGTCCTTTTTTAGCTTCGCGCACGCCTGTGCGCTTTGCGCGCTTTACACTCCGACCGCGCACGCCTCGGTCAAATTTGACGTCCAGGGCGATATGATAAAAACAGCCGCCGTAACCTGGACGTTTTCTGAAAATTTCACCGAACTCACGCTACAAAGCTACGACGAAAACGCTGATAAAGCGCTCAGTAAAAACGAAGCGTGGAAGGTGCAAAAATCGCTGCTCGACTACATCGTACCGCGCGGGTATCTAACAAGCGTGGGTTACTACGACGGCGCGGGCGAGACCGTAAATCTGCATACCAAAACGCTATCGCAGCGGGTTTATCTAGATGAGGGCAGGCTAAATTTCGAGTATATTTTAGAGCTAAATTTAGCGGTCAAGGACGGCCGCGTCGTCACGGTCGAGGTTTTTGATCACGAGGGATTTTTTAACTTTAAAATAAGCTCGCCCCAGCCCTACGCGCTCACCGATAAAATTTATCTAGTTCCAAACGTAAATTTGAGCACGGCGTTTTTTGAAATGACTTCAAAAGCGCCTAAAATAGAGCCTGCAAAGCCTGAGCTTAGCTCGCTCGTTAAGGCGCAAAATAAGCAAAATTTAGAACAAATAGACGCCGAGGATAGGGCGAAATTTGACTCGGTTTCAGGCATGAGCCTACAGTTTTTAGAGCGCCTAAAAGAGCTCATCAAGATAAATAGCGCCGAGCTAAACGCGCTAAATTTCGCCCTGTTAGCCGCGGTTAGCTTTTTTTACGGCTTTTTGCACGCCGCTGGCCCCGGGCATGCTAAGATGCTCACGGCTAGCTACTTCGTCGCAAACGGCGGCAGCTACTCGCGCGCGCTGGCTTTTGCGATGAAGGTCGGCTTCGCGCACGTGGCGGGGGCGTTTTTGCTCGTGCTTTTTAGCTACGTTTTTTTAAACGCGTTTTTGACGAACAAGGTCAGCGACATAGCGGGCGCGATGACAAAAATCTCGGCTGTAGCGATTGTTTGTGTGAGCCTTTATATGATCTACGCCAAGCTCAAAAAAACGGCGCTAAAGCCTAAATTTAGCTTTGCCACCGTGTCCGTTTCTAGCGAAAAAGGTGCAAATGGGGCAAGTAAAGTTTTTGGCTCAAATTTAGCCTCAGCGTCAAATTTGAGCGTAAATTCCGTCAAATTTAGCCCCGCCGCTCACGAGAGCGAGTGCGGTTGCGCAGCCTGTAGGGCTTCTGACGAGGCGTCAAAAACGGCTAGCGAGTGGCTCGTGGTGCTAGCAGGATCGCTCGTGCCGTGTCCTGGCACGCTGCTGGTTTTCGTGCTAGCCTTTAGCCTAAACAGCTACGCGGCCGGGCTTGCTAGCGGCCTGTTTATGGGGCTTGGCATGGGTGCGGTGATATTTCTGGCGGCCGTTTGCGGCTTTAAGCTAAAGGGAGCGGCGAGATTTCGCGCGCTGCAGACTTGCTGCGAGTTTGCCGCGCTTTTTGTGATGCTGGGGCTTGGCGTTTTTATGTTTTATATTTCGGGTAAGGTGAGCGTTTTATGAGCGACATTTCGGTACGAAATTTGAGCTTTGGTTACGATGAAAACCTCGTGTTTGACGGCATAAATTTAGAATACGACTGCAAGGATTTTCTAGCCGTCATCGGCCCAAACGGCGGCGGCAAAAGTACGCTTTTAAAGCTAATGTTAGGCCTAAACAAGCCAAGCGGCGGGACGATCGAAGTGTTTGGCCAGGAGCCCGCTAGCGTGAGCAAGGCCGTGGGCTACGTCCCGCAAAATATCCCGATAAATCAAAGCTTCCCGATGCGCGTGCTCGAGGTCGTTTTGATGGGGCGGATAGATAAAAAGCTGTTTGGATTTTACGGCAAGGACGACAAGATAGAGGCCGAGGCGGCGCTAGAGCGCGTCGGGATGGGTGAATTTACGCGGCGAAAGATCAGTGACCTAAGCGGCGGCCAGCGCCAACGCGTCTATATCGCGCGCGCGCTTTGCGCGAAGGCAAAGATTTTGATGCTAGACGAACCAACCGCCAGTATCGATACGAAGGGCCAGGCCGACGTCTATAAGCTGCTAAAACAGATCAATGCTGACGGTACGGGCGTCGTGCTCATCAGCCACGACGTAAATTTGACGCTAAATTTCGCTACCAAAGTCGCCTACGTCAATCACGATCTTTTCATGCACGAGATCTCGCACGGCTCCAAGCAGGATTTTATCGAGCATTTGGCGAGCGAGCATAGGCATTTTTGCGATGTGGAGGTGGCGTTAAAGGAATGTGGCTGCGGACGTCACTAAATTTAGCAGCGGCTTGTCTTTTGAGCGTCTTTGAATGAGTTTGAAATT